>JAJTXZ010000052.1 GCA_021463195.1 Anaerolineae bacterium | reverse complement strand
GGCAATTCAACTTTCGGCGCGTCAACTTTTGGTAATTCAACGGAAGGTAGCGCTAATGTCGGCGCGTCAACTTTTGGCAGTTCAACGCTCGGCAATTCAACTTTCGGCGCGTCAACTTTTGGTAATTCAACGGAAGGTAGCGCTAATGTCGACGCATCAACTTTTGGCAGTTCAACGCTCGGCAATTCAACTTTCGGCGCATCAACTTTTGGCAACTCGACGCTCGGCAGTTCAACTTTCGGCGCGTCAACTTTTGGTAATTCAACGGAAGGTAGCGCTAATGTCGGCGCATCAACTTTTGGTAACTCAACGCTCGGCAATTCAACTTTCGGCGCATCAACTTTTGGCAGTTCGACGCTCGGCAATTCAACTTTCGGCGCTTTGCTCTCTAACGTTTGAGCGTGATGTTGTTCCGATTGCTGCGCGAAATTCGCGTCGGCTTTGAGCTCTTCCAAGTTTTTTTCCGCTGCGGTTGTGGCAACTGCCGGTCCGACCGGTTTCGGCGCGGGCTTGGGCGCGGGTTTGGGCGCGGGTTTCGCGGGCGCGGCTTCGCTCTTGTGTTTCAATTCCGCGCGTGCCGCGAGCTGAATATAGCGCGCGCGCATTTCAGTTTCGTCAGTTAAAAGCTGCTTGATTTCAATCGCGCGGCGCGGGTCAAAAATATCGGGCCCAAGAATCGGTTCGGGAATCGCTTCGTGCGCTTCGGCTTGATACCACGGCGCGTTGCGAATGCTTTGCCCATTGATTTTTTTGTGGAGCATCAAAAAACCGTACAGCAAAGCTTGTGGCGTAGGAGGACAGCCGGGGACATAAATATCAACCGGGAGAAATTTATCAATGCCCGAAACGACGTTATAGCCCTCTTTAAAGGGGCCACCGGCGCTGGCGCAGGCGCCCATCGCCATTACGTATTTCGGTTCCGCCATTTGATTGTAAAGGCGCACAATCGCGGGAACCATTTTCTTTGTCACCGTTCCCGCCACAATCATCAAGTCTGCTTGACGCGGGGAAGGTCGAAACAGTTCTGAACCAAAGCGCGCAATGTCAAAGCGTCCGCCGCCCGCCGCAATCATTTCAATCGCGCAGCATGCCAGACCGAATTGCATGGGCCAGATGGAACCGCGCCGCCCCCAGTTGTAAAGTGAATCCACCATCTTGATGGCTTGGTCGAGCGGCCCCGTCCACACTTTTTTCTGGACCGCTTCATCCAACCAAGCGTCATCGCTGTCGAGCGCCATAAGCGGCGCACTCTTGTCGAAACTCATCGAGTTGTTCCTCCGCGCGGGGTACGTGCTTGTGTCATGATTAGGCGTAATCAGTTTGTGAATTATACCACAGGTTATGGCATGGTATCAAAACAAGTTGAATAAAATTTTTATACCGCGTGCGGCAACGCGTAGGATAATAGCTTGGCGTCTGCGCGCGTTGCCGCGCAATTTGCTTTGACGCGATTTTTTATTGCGTTATAATCGCGCTAGTTGTGTCAACGCATTTCATTCCACCCGCGCGTCCGTCGCGCGGTCAAAAATGGAAATGCTTGGCGCTAACGATAGGATAAAAATTATGCGCCCCGCCAAAATTTTAATTGTTGATGATGAACCGCATCTGCTTAAATTGTTGCGCTCCAATCTCGAAGCCGCGCACTATAAAGTTATTTCCGCGATGGACGGCGCGAGCGCGCTGCAAATGCTCGATAAAGAAGGCGCCGATTTGGTGATTCTCGATGTGATGATGCCGCAGATGGACGGCTTTGAGACGCTGCAAAAAATCCGCGAGCATTCTGTCGTCCCCGTCATTTTGCTCACCGCCAAAGATCAAGAGGTTGACGTGGTGAAAGGTTTGAAATATGGCGCGGACGATTACATTCGCAAACCGTTCAGCGTTCACGAATTGCTCGCGCGCGTGGAAGCGGTGCTGCGGCGCGGCGCGCCGGGTGATGACGTGATGACGCAAAAGCCATTCGTCGCAGGCGATTTCACGATGGATTTTCAAAAACGCCGCGTCATTATCAATGCCAAAGAAATAAAACTCGGTCCGACGGAGTGGAAATTGCTCTCGCAGTTGGTACAAAACGCGGGGCGCGTAATGCTGCATCAAGATTTGTTACGCAAAGTGTGGGGTCCCGAATATGGCGGCGAAACAGAATATTTGCGCGTGTACGTAAATTATTTGCGAAACAAAATAGAGCAAGACCCCGCGCACCCAAAATATATTTTGACAGAGCATGGGGTAGGGTATTTGTTTAAAAAGCCAGAGTGACGCAATGATGTTTGACGAACGAGCGATAAAACTCTCGGTAAAAGACCGCCGCGTCCTCAAAACGATGGCGGAGAGATTACGCGCCTATTATCCCCAGCAAGTGGAACAATTCATCCTATTTGGTTCACGCGCGAGGGGCGATGCATCGCGTGAATCTGATTTTGACCTGATGGTAATCACCCGTAATGGCGGCAAACGCTTAGAAAAGCAAGTGGACAAACTACTCTATCAAGTTGCGGATGAAAATAATCTGGTAATTACTCCTTTTGTCATTCCGAAAAGTCAAATTGAAAAGCGCGCCCACGAACCCTTTTTGCGTAGTGTGATGAGCGAAGGAATTGATTTTTACCCGCCAACGCCGAGACGTCTTGGACGTGAGAAAGCATTAGTTCATCGCACTGCCAGGCGAGGTTATAAGATGAAAAAAGAAGATCGCGCCCAAATTCAACTTCGGCTTGAACGCGCGGAAGATTATCTTGCCGAAGCACGCAAATTGCTGGAATCGAAAATGTACCCTGGTGCGGTATCCCGTGCGTATTATGCGGTATTCACCTTAACGACTGCGGTTCTTTTGACAATGGATTTGGTGCGCGCGAAACATTCAGGCGTGGAATCTGCATTCAATTATTATTTCATACGTACAAAACGGCTTGAAGAAAAATACAAAGATATTTTTACACGGGCGCGTGCTGAACGCGAAAAATCTGACTATGAACTCAAAGATTATTCTGATGATGAAGCACAGGCAATTGTTTCTGATTGCGAACGCTTTGTAGCAAGAATGCGTAGTTATTTGAAAGAGGTTGGCGCGATTGCCAACTAATTCCAGAGCTAAGGAAAATAAAAATGGCAGACACACAATACGACATCGTAATTATCGGCGGCGGACCGGGCGGCTATGTCGCCGCAATTCGCGCCGCGCAACTTGGAATGAAGACCGCGCTGGTCGAGCGCGAAGCGCTCGGCGGCGTTTGTTTGAACTGGGGCTGCGTCCCGAGCAAGTCGCTTTTGGCAAACGCCCAAGTCGCGCGCCATCTCGCCGACGCGAAAACGTGGGGCATCAATTTCAACGGTTCTTACACGCTCGATTATGGCGTCGCGCACACGCGCAGCCGCCAAGTGTCGCAGCGTCTTGTCAAGGGCGTTGGTTTCTTGATGAAGAAAAACAAAATTGATGTGTTCATGGACACCGCCACAATCAACGCGAACAAGCAAGTCGAACTCAAGGGCGGCGGACAGAAACTTTCAGGGAAAAATATCATCATCGCGACCGGCGCGCGCGCGCGGACGATTCCCGGACTCGAACTCGACGGCGTGAACGTGATTACCTCGCGTGAAGCGCTGGATTTGAAAACGGTGCCGAATCCCATCGTCATTGTCGGCGCGAGCGCGATTGGCTGCGAGTTCGCGACGATTTATCGCGCGTATGGCGCGGACGTGACGATTCTCGAAGCGCTGCCGCACATTCTCCCCAAAGAGGATGAAAAAATCAGCGTCACGATTGAAAAGAGTTTTCAAAAGCAGGGCATCAAATTCAAAACGAACGCGCTGGTAGAGCGCGCCGAAAAAGCGGACGGCAAAATTGTTTTGCACGTAAAAACCGCGCAAGGCGTCGAACAAATCCCCGCCGAAAAAGTTCTCGTCGCGATTGGCGTTTCGCCCAACAGCGAAAATATCGGACTCGAAGCGCTCGGCGTGAAAACGACGCGCGGCGCGATTGACACCAACGATTTCATGCAAACGAACGTACCAAACATTTACGCGATTGGCGACGTGACGATGAAACTCGCGCTCGCGCACGTTGCGTTCGCGCAAGGCGAACTCGCGGTGGAACACGCGGCGGGTAAAGAGGTGCGCGCCATCAATTACGACGCGGTGCCGCGCTGCACGTACTCGCATCCCCAAGTCGCGTCGTTCGGCAAAACCGAAGCGCAATTAAAAGAGGCGGGCGCCGATTATTCCGTCGGCGAATTTCCATTCATCGCGAACGGCAAAGCGCTCGGCATGGACGATTACGAAGGATTCGTGCGTATTTACGCCGATAAAAAATTTGGCGAGATTCTCGGCGTTCACATGCTCGGTCCCGAAGTCACCGACCTCTCTGGCGAATTTTCGCTCGCGATTCAAAATGAAATGACGCCGCTCGAAATCGCGCACTCGATTCACGCGCATCCCACGCTCACCGAAGTCGTCAAAGAAGCCGCGCTGGCGACGATGGGGATGGCGCTGCATATTTGAGATTGGAGATTGGAGACTAGAGATTGGAGATTAGAGACTCAGTCTCCAGTCTCCAGTCTCTTTCCGCCCATGCACACACGCGACAAAACTTCCACTCCTTCTCCCACGCGCATTCATCCCACCGTATTCGTTGCCGAAACCGCGACGATTGTGGGCGATGTGACGATTTATCAACATGCGTCCGTTTGGTACGGCGCGGTGATTCGCGGCGACGCGGACAAAATTGTGATAGGCGAGGGGACGAATGTTCAGGACGGCGTCGTGATTCATTGCGACGCGAATCTGCCGACGACGATTGGCAAACGCGTTGTCATTGGACACCGCGCAGTGGTTCACGGCGCGACGATTGCGGACAATGTGATGCTTGGCATCGGCGCGATTATTTTGAACGGCGCCAAGATTGGCGAATACTCGATTATCGCCGCAGGCGCGCTCGTTCCCGAAGGCAAAGAAATTCCGCCGCGTTCGCTTGTGATGGGCGTGCCGGGCAAAGTGGTGCGCGAGGTGACGGAGCAAGAAATCAAACGCATCACCGATGGCGCGCAAACGTACATCGAACGCGCGAAAAATTATTGGAGAGGGATTTACAAGTAGACGGATAAAAAGGTAGACAGGTAGACAAGCAACGTTACTTGTCTACCTGTTTTCCTGCCTACTTTTTTTGCAATGAACATTGGCATCATCGGCGGCGGGTTTGCGGGAATGACTGCCGCGTATGAGCGAGTTGGCTTCAAGACTTGAAAATGATGGATGCACTTGAAATCGCAGGACAAGATTACGCAGACGCCCGGAGTTTTCAAAAGCGCGTCGAAATCCTAAAGCGGTTGTCAGGCGAACAACGTTTGATGCTTGCGTTTGAAATGTGGCGCACAGCGTGTCAATTGACGCGTGATGGGATTCGCGCGCAGTTTCCAAATTACTCTGCCGCGCAAGTGAATCAAGAACTTGCGCGGCGGATTATGATCGCGAATGGATCAGCAAGAATTATTTCAGCGCACGATCAAAATCCTCGATCAAGTTGATATACCGTACATGGTCACGGGGTCGTTCGCCGTGAATTTTTTTGGAATCCCGCGAACGACGCACGACATTGATTTTGTTATAGAGATTCGCTCGTCCGATGCTGAACGATTTGCGGATGCGTTTCCGCGCGATTTTTATGCTGATGCGGATATGATTCGCCAAGCCGTCGCGAGTCAATCAATGTTCAACATCATTGACCCAAACTCTGGCGTGAAAATTGATTTTTGGATTGTCAAACGCAACCCGTTCGACCAAGAACGATTCCGACGGCGCCGTGAGCAAAATGTTTTTGGTGAGCGTGTATTCATGCCGACGCCCGAAGATACGATTATCTCTAAATTGCTCTGGTATCAGGAAGCGCAGACTGACAAACATTTGAACGATGCGCGCGGAGTATGGGAGATTCAGCAAGACACGCTTGACCAAGACTATCTCAATCAGTGGGTAACGCGATTGGGTTTGGAAAAAGAGTTTGAGAAAGTGAAAAAGGTACAGTAGCGCGAATGATTGTCGGCATCATCGGCGGCGGCTTTGCGGGAATGACTGCCGCGTATGAATTGGGAAAACTCGGATACAAAACTGTCATCTTTGAACGCATGACGGAATTGGGCGGACTGGCGAGTACGTTCCAAGTCGAGTCGGGCGTGCCGCTTGAACGCGGCTACCATCATTGGTTCACTTCAGACACGCACGTCATCGCGCTGATGCAAGAACTCGGACTCGGCGAGCGCGTGCAGTGGATTCCATCCAAAACGGGTTGGTTCGAGCAAGGCAAAATTTGGAGCATGGTCTCGCCGACGGATTTAATGAAACTCGGCACGATTCCATTACTTGATAGAGTTCGTCTCGGCGCGGCGACGGGGTATCTCACGTATTTGCAGCGCGACAAAAAAAATCTATACAAATACGAAAGCATCACCGCGCATGATTGGTGGAAAAAATATACAGGCGACAACGTGTGGGATAAAGTGTGGGGACCGATGTTTCGCGGCAAGTTCGGCGCGCGCGCGGATGAGGTGCCGATGGTGTGGCACTGGTTCAAAATTGTTTTACGCATCGGTTCGCGGCGCGGTTTGAATACAGAAGAATTGGGTTACCCAAGAGGTTCGTTTCAAGTTTTGATTGACGCGCTCGAAAAAGCGATTGAACAAAAAGGCGGAATTATCTTGAAAGGCGCGACAGTGAAACGCGTCGTCGTCGAAAATAATGTCGCGGCGGGCATCGAACTCGCGGAGGATGAAAATACGCGCGGGGCATTACAACGCGCGAATATCCAACCGAACGAACGCGGCTACATTCCGTTTGACCGCGTCTATTCCAGCGCGCCATCGTTTGCTACCTTGAAATTTGTCCATGAGTTGCCGAACGATTACGTCGCCAAAATGAACGAGGCGAAATACATGGGCGCGGTGCTGATTATTTTGAAACTCAAACAGCAAATGACGCCGTGGTATTGGCTCAACATTGCCGACCGTTCAATGCCGTTTGTGGCGACGATTGAGCAAACGAATTTCATTCCCCCCGAAGTGTACAACAACAAGCGCATCATGTACGTCTCGAACTATCTCGACGCGTCGAGTCCGTATTTTCAAATGACGCGCGAAGAATTGTTCAATGCGTATGTGCCGCACCTGAAAAAACTGAATCCCAATTTCACGCCCGATTGGGTGGAAGAATTTTGGCACTTCAAAGAAGCCGCCGCGCAGCCCGTTTTTCCATTGCGCTATTCCAAAAAAATTCCGCCGCTGCATACGCCCATCAAAAATTTCTATCTCGGCAACACCACGCAAATTTATCCCGAAGACAGGGGCACAAATTATTCTGTGCGCTTGGGACAGGACATTGCGCGGCTCATTGACGCCGATGCAAAAAGCGGCGGGTGGGGCGATAACGCGTAGGGGCGAAGCATTGACATTCGCGTCCGCGACTCGCTTCCCAAGCGCGTCTGTCAATGCTTCGCCTCTACCAAGGACAAATCAAATGTTCGCTGTCGTCAATCATCTCTATCTCAACAAACCTGTGGACGAATTTCGCGACGCGGTCCAAAATGAAGGACTGCCGCTGCTGCAAAGTTTGCAAGGATTCCGCGATTTGTATTTCATCAAGGCAGGCGATGACCACGCGATTGTTGTGCTGCTTTGGGAAACGGGCGCGGACGCGCAGAATGGCGCGTCCGTTTTCGGACCGACGTGGTTCGCCAAAAATCTCGCGCCATTTCTCAAAGCCGAACAACAGCGTAGCGCAGGACCCGTGATTGCGAGTTCTCAATCATTGACATCGTGACGGTATGTTATAATTTTGCGTGTTGGCGGAGAGAACGAGGAATAATATGAACACGATTCAAGTGCGCGTGCCGAAAGCGATTGAACAACTCGTTGAAGGAGAGCAGGACCGTTTGCTGCGCGTTGCGCTGCGAATGGCTGCCAAGACGCGCGCCAAAGAATTAACGCAAGCGCAGCGCGAAGCGTCCGCGAATGTTCGTCGCCTAGAAAAAAAATACGGAATGACCTTTAATGCCTTTGAGAAAAAACTTGGCGCGATGAACACCGCGCAAGCGCACGAAGCTTATAATGACTGGTTTTTTTGGTTGAACGTGCTGGAGCGTGTAGAGAACGCGCGAAATGCAATGGAAAAATTAGCGTCTGCAACATGAAAGAAGAATTGGAAGTAAAGGACGACGAGGTGTAAAACCATCTCGTCGTTTTGGTGTGGTTGTGTCAAATGAAATTCTTTACCGAAAACGAACCCACTTCCCCCATCAACGCGCGTTATCCAGTGACGCGCGTTTTGTATCGCGGGCGCAGCAAATACCAAAAAATCCTCGTGTTCGATTCGCCTTTTCACGGACGCGTTCTCGCGCTCGACGATATTGTGCAACTCACGACGCGCGAAGAACATTTTTATCACGAGCTCTTGGTGCATCCGATTTTGCAAGCGCATCCGCAGCCGCGCAACGTGTTGATTATCGGCGGCGGCGACGGCGGCACGATGCGCGAGGTGATGAAATATCCTTCTATCGAAAACGCGGTGCAGTGCGAACTCGACCAACAAGTCGTCGCGGTAGCAAAGGAATATTTTCCGAAACTTGCGGTGGGATACAAGGACAAACGCGCGCAAATTCGGTTTCAAGACGGCGAGAAATTTTTGCGAGAGAGCGGCAAAATTTGGGACGCGATTATTCTCGATTTGACCGACCCGATTGGTCCCGCCAAGCCGTTGTTCGAGCGTCCGTTTTACAAACTTTGCGCGGAGCATCTTGCGCCCGACGGTTTCTTGTCCGCGCAAACCGAATCGCTGCATTTTCACGCGGACACGGTGAAGGGCGTGCTGCGCGCGCTGCGCGGTTTGTTCAAATATATCGAGTTGGTGACGATGCCGCTCGCGATGTATCCCGGCAACTGGTGGACATTCACGGTCGCGTCGAAATCGCTCGATCCTAAAATCGCGCGCAATCCATTTTCGCCGCCGACGCGCGCGTATTCGCGCGCGAATCACGCGTGGTTTTTTCTGCCGGCGGGCGTACGCGCGAAAATTCTTTAACGGATTTCCAATTTTACGTCGCGCCGATTTGTGGTACAATCGAAATGTTGTCTGAACCGCGCAACGTTTGACGCGGTCAGGTGTTTCTTTGTTGTATCGGCTGTCTTGAACAAACGCGTTTCGCGTTTGCCGCGCGCCTTGAGCTGTTGTCAAGCGTCGGCTGTGCCACAGGTCCGGTGGTCTTGGCGCATACGACGCTTTCTTTGTGCCGCACGCGCGCGTAAAATTTGAAAATGGCGCGCGTCAAAACGGCGAGGGTTTGCCGCGCGCGTGAATCACAGCGAGCATTTTTACCAGGAGAGAGGGAATGGTTACATCCACAAATCCGGCGGTGTCCGTGACAAGCCGCGCCGCGCCGCCGATTACACGTGAAATGGGTTTGCATTGGTTGGAACAAATGATGTTGATTCGACGCTTTGAAGAAGCGGCGGAATACGCGTATACGCAGAAAAAAATCGGCGGCTTTTTACATTTATATATCGGCGAAGAATCCATCGCCGTCGGCGCGGTGGCGGCGATGCAGCCCGACGACGATATTTTTACGCATTATCGCGATCACGGTTGGGTCCTCGCGCGCGGCGTAGACCCCAAACCTTCGATGGCAGAGCTGTATGGCAAAGCGACCGGTCTGGTCAAAGGCAAAGGCGGTTCAATGCACTTTGCGAGCGTCGAGCATCACATGTGGGGCGGTTACGCGATTGTCGGCGGACACATTCCGCTCGCGGCGGGCATGGCGTTTTCGCATCAATATCTCAAACGCGATCGCATCGCGTTTTGCGTGATGGGCGAAGGCGCGACCAATATCGGCATGTTTCACGAAGCGTTGAACATGGCGGCGCTGTGGAAATTGCCCGCGGTTTTTTTGGTGGAAAATAATCAATATGGCATGGGCACCGCAGTGGAGCGCGCGTCCGCGGTCGCGAATATTTATGAAAAAGCGACGGCGTATCACATGCCCGCGACGCAAATTGACGGCAATGATATCGAACTCGTTTACAACACCATCTTTGAGTTTGCCGACCGCGCGCGGCGCGGCGAGGGCCCGCAACTCGTCGAAGCGATGACGTACCGTTTTCGCGGACATTCGATGGGCGACCCGCAGCGTTATCGCAGCAAAGAAGAAGTGGAACAACGCCGTCCGAACGACCCGCTCAATCGCTGGGAAACCAAACTGCTCGAACGCGCGTGGACGACCGAAGACGAAATCAAACAACTGTTTGCGCGCGTGGACGCCCAAGTCGCGCAAGCCGTGCAATTCGCCGAAGACAGCCCGTTTCCCGACGCGCGCGAATTGTATACCGATATTTTGGTGGAGGAATGAGAGGATGACAGACTTGATTCAAATGACGTATCGCGATGCGCTCAAAGAAGCCATGCGCGAAGCGTTGCGACGCGACGAAACCGCTGTCATCATGGGCGAAGAGGTGGGCGTGTGGGGCGGCACCTACGCCGTGACGCGCGGTTTGTATGATGAATTTGGCGCGCACCGCGTCATTGATACGCCGATTGCGGAAATGGGTATCATCGGCGTCGCAACGGGCGCGGCGATGGGCGGCATGAAACCAATTGCCGAAATCATGACGATTAATTTCGCGCTTGTGGCGATTGATCAAATTGTCAATAACACCGCGAAAATCCATTCGATGTTTGGCGGCACGATGCGCGCGCCGGTAGTGATTCGCACCACCGCCGGCTGGGGCCAACTCGCGGCAACGCATTCACAATCGTTCGAAGCGTGGTTCGCGTATGTTCCGGGTTTGATTGTGGTGATGCCTTCGACGGCGTACGACGCCAAAGGTTTGCTCACCACCGCGATGTATTCGCAGAATCCGGTGATTTTTATCGAACATACGCGGTTATATGGCGAAAAGGGCGAGTTACCCAAAGGCGAATTTCGCGTGCCGTTCGGGGTGGCGGATGTGAAACGGCAGGGCAAAGATTTAACTATCGTCACCTATTCGCGCATGACGCATGTGGCGTTGAATGCGGCAAAAGATTTGGCGCAGCAAGGGATCGAGGTCGAAGTGGTGGATGTGCGTTCGCTGCGCCCGCTGGACTGGGCTACGATAATGAATTCTGTGCGCAAGACGCATCGCGCGTTAGTGTTGACCGAAGATTGGATGACGTTCGGCGTCAGCGGCGAAATCGCCGCGCGCATCGCGCACGACGCGTTTGATTATCTGGACGCGCCGGTCGAACGGATGACCCAAGCCGAAGTGCCGCTGCCCTACGCGCCGAATTTGGAAAAAATGGCGTTTCCTGATGAAGCAAAGGTGTTTGCAAAAATAAAGGAAATGTTGGCGTAGAGGTTCGAGACTAGAGGTTGGAGACTGATTCTCCAATCCCTAATCTCTAATCTCCAATCTCGAATGTCCACAAACGTCACGATGCCCTCGATGGGCTTTGATATGACCGAAGGCCAAGTCGCGCGCTGGCTGAAAAAGGTTGGCGATACGGTGACGCGCGGCGAAACGATTGGCGAAATCGAAACGGAAAAAGCGACGGTGGATTTAGCCGCGCCGGTGGACGGGGTATTCGCGAAAATTCTAGTCGAACCCGGCATCACCGTTCCCGTAAACGCGCCGATTGCGATTGTGACCGCGCCCGGCGAAACGCTTGACGCGGACGCGCCGCCGCCGACTGTGGAAGCCGCGCCCGTAAAAGCGGATACCGCATTGTCCGCGTCAGAGACGCCCGCGCCGGCTGCGTCCAAACAAGTCGGCGGGCGCCTCAAAGTTTCGCCCCTCGCGCGCAACATGGCAAAAGCGCAAGGGCTTGACCTTGCCACGCTGCAAGGCACCGGTCCCGATGGGCGCATCATCGAACGCGATGTGCAGCAAGCGCTTGCGGCGAAACAAGCGCGCGCCCCCATTGCGGCGCCCGCGCCAACGGTTGTCGCGGCGCCAACGCCCGCGTCGGAACCCGCGCCGGTTGTCGCGTCCGTCGCGCCTGTCACGCCCATTGCGCGCGGCGAACAGCCGTTGAGCAAAATGCGTCAGACTATCGCGCGGCGTTTGCAAGAATCGAAATCGAGCATTCCGCATTATTACCTCACTATGGAAATTAACATGGGCGAGGCGATGAAACTGCGCGAACAGTTGAACGCGCTGGCGGCGAGCGACGCGGAAAAGCTTTCGGTAAATGATTTGATCATCGCGGCGGCGGCGCGCACGTTACAAAAATTTCCGAACGTGAACGCGTATTTCAAAGGCGACCGCATTGCATACAACGACCGAGTCAGTGTTGGGGTCGCGGTTTCGGTGGAGGATGGATTGCTCACGCCCGTTTTACACAACGCCGACCAAAAATCGTTGAAACAGATCGCGGTCGAAACCAAAGAACTCGCGGCGCGCGCGCGCAATAACAAAATGAAACCCGAAGACTTGGGTCCCGGCACGTTTACCATCAGCAATCTCGGAATGTTTGGCATTGACGAATTTTCCGCCATCATTAATCCGCCGGAATCGTGCATTCTCGCGGTCGGCGCGGTGAAAAAAGCGCCGGTGGCGCTCAACGATGCGATTCAAGTTGGTCAAGTGATGCGTGTAACGCTCTCCGCCGACCATCGCATCGTAGACGGCGCGCTCGGCGCGCAGTTTTTGCAGGCATTGAAAAAGTTGCTCGAAAATCCGGTGAATCTGTTACTCGAATAAAAACGCGGCGGCGATGAAAATCGCCGCCGCGTTTTTGCATAGACGCGCCAAAGTTTTGGCGTATAATCACGACATGTTCGCCGCTATTCGTCATCTCGCCTTTAATGCTTATCGAGCCGCATCCCGAATGCCGTTCTAATTTTTTTGAATGGACGAACCCGCGTTTTCGGTTATAATCGTTTAGCGGACTGTCGAAACCAAGTCAAATTACGATTCATCCTCAAAGTTCGTTTCGAAAAAAACGCGAAAATAATTTTCTTAAAGGATCCGCAATGATTACTGAACAACAAGTTTTGAACGCTCTTTCCACCGTGATTGAACCCGAACTCCATCGTGATTTGGTGACACTCAAAATGATTCGCGATGTCGCGGTGCAAGACGACAATGTTACATTTACCATTGTGCTGACGACGCCCGCGTGTCCGCTGCGCGGACAGATTGACGCCGAAGCCACCGCCGCCGTGAAAAAAATCGTTGGCGTCAATACCGTTAAAATCAAATGGGACGCGAATGTGCCGACGGATGCGCGCATTAGCGGACGCTTGCAGTTGGATGTGCGCGCGACGATTGCGGTGGCGTCGGGCAAAGGCGGCGTGGGCAAGACGACCACCGCCGTAAATCTCGCGATCGCGTTGGCGCAGGCGGGCGCGCGCGTTGGCTTGCTTGACGCGGACATCTATGGACCGAATATTCCCATTATGCTCGGTTTGGAAAATCAAAAACCGCTCGCGCAGAATGAAAAAATTATTCCGCTCGAAGCGTTTGGTTTGAAATTAATGAGCATGGGTTTTTTGGTGTCGCCCGAACAAGCGATGATTTGGCGCGGCCCAATGCTGCATTCCGCGATTCGTCAATTTTTGACTGATGTGGAATGGGGTCCGCTTGACTACATGGTGATTGATTTGCCGCCCGGCACAGGCGACGCGCAGTTGACGCTCGCGCAAACGCTGCCGCTGACGGGCGCGGTGATTGTGGCGACTCCTCAAGATGTCGCGCTCGCGGATGTTGTGCGCGGCGTGACCATGTTTCGCAAACTCGAAGTGCCGGCGCTGGGCGTCATCGAAAACATGAGTTACTTTGCGTGTCCGCATTGCGGCGAGCGCACCGATATTTTCGCGCACGGCGGCGCGCGGCGCATGGCAGAGAAGATGGGCGTGCCGTTTCTCGGCGAGATTCCGCTTGACCCCAAGATTCGTTTGGGCGGCGATACCGGTCTGCCCGTTTCCATTACCGAACCCGATTCCGCATTGGGGCAGGCGTTCAAACATGTCGCGCAGCAAGTCGCCGCCAAAGTCAGCGTGTTGAACGCGCAAGGCGCGCCGGCGGATTTGATTGCGGCAGGTTCAATTCCCACCATCAAACGCGATTGAGGCGTTTGATGCGCGGAAATTATAGTAAAATTTCGGCAACCGATTCTTTGGAGCAGCGCTCATGTCATCTAAATCCAAATCATCCACCCTTTCCGCCAGTGTGCTAACGCCGGAACAAGCGATTGAAAAATACAGCGCCGAGACCAAGACGCAGGCGACTGCCGCGAATTATTTAGAACTCGGCGCGGCGTATTATGTGGCGCATCGTTGGCCGGATGCGATCCAAGCATTCGAGCAAGCGATTGCGCTCGACCCCAAACAGGCCTTCGCGCATTATTATCTCGGCGTGTTGTACGCTTCGCAAGGCCAGCGCGCGCAAGCCGATGCCGCGCTCGCCCAAGTGCTTGCGGTCAGCAACAATCAGATGCTCAAGGAACAGGCGCAAGCGCGCATTCCCAACATTAAAAGTGTTGCGGATTTGGGCAGCCATTAAGTTCGCGCAGGACGATCGCGCCGGCGCCGCTTGGCGCTGGCGTACTTTATCTCATTCTAAAGCGACTCGCTTGACACAACCCTGCAACCGCAGGGTGCGCCGAGCGAGTCTTGAAATCATGTCACACCGTATCGAAAAAGATTCGATGGGCGAATTGCAAGTGCCGGCAGAGGCATTATGGGGCGCGCAGACACAGCGCGCGCTGCAAAATTTTCCCATCAGCACATTGAAACAACAGCGCGCGTTTATTTGGAGCATGGCGCTCATCAAACGCGCCGCTGCCGAAGTGAATCGCGACTTGGGTTTGCTCGATGCCACACTCGCCAACGCGATTGTCCAAGCCGCGCAAGAAGTAATGGACGATAAACTAGCGCAGCATTTTGAACTCAATCCGTTTCAAGCAGGCGCCGGCACTTCGCACAATATGAACGTGAATGAAGTGATTGCGAATCGCGCGAACCAAATTTTGGGTTTTGCGCTCACCGATAAAAATAAACCGGTGAATCCGAACGACCATGTGAATATGGCGCAAAGCACCAATGATACGATTCCAACGGCGATTCGGCTGGGCGTATTATTTCATCTTGACGCGCTGCTCGCGGCGGTGGATGATTTGGCAAAAGCATTGAACCAAAAAGCGGTGGAATTTGACGATATTGTAAAATCGGGGCGCACGCATTTGCAGGACGCGGTGCCGGTGCGGATGGGTCAAGAATTTGGCGGCTACGCGCAAGCGGTGACGAATGATCGCGAACGGATTGCGACTGCCGCCGAACGGGTGCGCCGTTTGGGCATTGGCGGCACTGCCGCCGGCACAGGTTTGAACGCGCATCCCGAATATCACGCGCGCATGATTAAACGGCTCAACGAGTTGACGCATTTTAATACGCGTTCGTCCGGCAATCTGTTCGAGTCCATGCAGAGCAACGCGGATGCCGCTGATTTTTCCGCCGCGCTCAATACGTTGGCAGTGACGTTGACGCGCATCGCGAATGATTTTCGCCTGCTCGCCTCGGGGCCCACGACGGGCTTGGATGAATTACGTTTGCCGGCGGTGCAGCCCGGTTCGTCAATTATGCCCGGCAAAGTAAATCCGGTGTTGGCGGAAATGTTAAACATGGTGTGCTATCACGTCATGGGCAATAATCTGACGGTGCAGTTGGCGGCGGCGGCAGGCCAACTGGAACTGAATGTCATGATGCCCGTCATCGCGTACGATTTGTTCGAAGCGATGGATATTTTGACTAATGCGGTCAATGCTTTTACCGCCAAATGCGTGATGGGCGTCCAAGCGAATCGCGAAAAAGCGGAAGGTTGGCTTGCCAAAAATGTGATTATCGTGACGGCGCTCAATCCGGTCATCGGTTACAACGCGGGCGCGGCGTTGGCAAAAGAAGCCACCGCGCGCAATCTCGCTTTGCGCGCGGTCGCGGCGGAGAAAATCGCGCAAGGCACATTAAAACATCTTGACCATGACCGCCCAGTGACGTTGTCAGAAATTGATGCCGTGTTGGGCGATTTACGTTCCTTGACGGAAGGCGGCGTGCATGGCGGTAGCGGCGGCGGTTAGACGCTGGGCGCCGTGACGCTAGACCTTGATTAAAGCTGTCGTTGTGTTTCGTCAACATAACGGCAGCGATTGTATTCTTTTTGACGCATGTAATAAGGCGATGGTTCCTCAAGACTCTCTAGGCGAGCGCGTGATTCGCGAACCGGATGCCGCGCCTGAAGCACGCGCGGCGCGCGAGGCAATGCTATTTCGGCGCGTCGCGCAGCTGCTTACGCGCGAGTTGCCGCCGAGCGAAATCTTGGCAGACCTCCGCGTAGAATTACAAGTTTTGATGCCTGTAGCGCGTTTGGCGCTCACGCAGGATTTGGACAATTCGCAGCTGATCGTTTCCCCCCCCTCCGAAAATGCCGCCGCCGCTTTGGCGGATTATGTTGCGCTGCTCGCGCGCACATTGAGCGCCGATTCCGAGGCGCTGTCTCTATCGCGCGCGCAGCTGGAATTGTTGCTTGTCGCGACGCCCGAATTTGCGCTGCCCGCCGCGCTCACGCGCATTGTGCTTGCGCCATTATCGCAGCACGGGATAAGGCGCGGCGCGTTGTGCGTGGAAACGCATCGCGCCGCGTTTGAATTTTCACCCCAAGATATTTCACTTGTCGCGGCGTTGGCGGCGCTGCTTGCCACGACGTTGGAACGCGAGCAGGCCGTGCTGGAATCGCGGCGGCGGATGGACCAAATGGGCGCGTTCAGCGCGGTCACTTCGACGGTCAACGAATGGGTGGATGCCGAACAGTTGGCGCGGCGTTTTTTGGCTGTTTTTCTCAATATTTCGCATACCAACTATGGATTATTTTATTTGTTGGAAGCGGAAGAAGAGATGCGTTTGGTGACCCAATTTGGGGTACCGACGGAATTGGTCGAAGCGCTGCGGCTCGGTCATTTATCGCTCAATCCTGACGTGAAACGCGTATTTGAGCAGGGACGTTTGGTGGTGATTCAAGATTTTGCTCGCGCGAACCTGAGTCCCGGCGCGCTCGAAATCGCGGCGATCGCGCAAATTCAAGCGGTCATGCTTTTGCCGTTGCGCGTCAAGCGGCGCGGCATGGGTTTGATTGTCTTGGGTTCGTCGGAGACCAATATCCAAGTCGCGGACCGCGAATTTTTGCAGGGCTTGGCAGACCAAGCCGCGCAGGCGATCGAAAACGCGCGTTTGTTCGCCGAATCGCAGCGCCGCTTTCAAGAGCAGAGCGCGCTGCGCGAATTGGCGCAGCGTTTTTTGAGCGCGGTGGCGCCGGACGAAGTATTGGAACGGACGTTGGATGCGCTCACGAGTTTGCTCGCCGGCGAGTATTATGAAGTTTTGCTGCCGACGGCTGAAGGCGCGTTCTTGTTGGCGAATGGGCGCGGCTGGCGGCGCGGCGTGATCGGGCGAACGCATACCGCTAACGACCTGCACTTGCACGCGGGGTATGTGCTGCGCACGCAGCTGCCGGTCATTATCGAAAATTTCGCGAATGAAACGCGCTTTCATGCCGCCGATTATTTGATGCGGCATCAAGTGATTTCAGGCGTGTGCGCGCCAATGCTCGCGGAAACGCGCGTGATTGGTTTGCTCGGCGTCTATAGCCGCGCGCCGCGTCAATTTTCCGAAGAGCAATCGCATTTTTTGTATCTCGTCGCGACCCAAACGGCGATGGCGTTAGAAAAAGCGCGTCATTCGCAAGCGGCGGCGCGGCGTTTGGATGAACTTGTTTTGTTGAATGATGTGATTGCGGCAGCCAATTCCGAAGTTTCATTAGACCGCGTGCTGACGCGCGTAACGTTGGAAATTCGCGAATTATTTCAGAGTGACAAAGTGCGAATGTATTTTGCGCGCGCGGATGAATCTGAGCCGATTTTGGAACCGGCATTGCCGTACGAGCAAACGCCGGATGGTTCATGGAGCCGCGCGGTCGCGCGTTGGGTGGTGCGCGAGGGCAACCCGTTATTGATCCAAGACCTCGCGCGTGATTTGCGCTTTAGCTCTTTCGCGGAATCATTTCACGCGTGTTTGAGCGCGCCGATGATGATTGGCGAACGCGTGGTGGGCGTTATCGCCGTGGCGCATTCTGAGCCGGGACGTTTTGACAGCAATGATTTGCGTTTGCTCACAACGTTGGCGGGGCAGGTTGCGGCGGGCATTGAGCGGGCGCGCCTTTTGGATGAAACGGCGCGCCGCCTTGCCGAAATCAGCGCGATGTTTGAATTCTCCGATAAACTGCGAACGGCGACCACTGAAACGCGTTTGTACGAATTGATTTTGAATGATACGGTTAATATGTTGCAAGGCGCGGGTGGCTCGCTGCAAATCTTGGCGCATGATGGTTCGAAATTGAGCGTGGTGGCGACGCGCAATATGCCGCATCGCGGCACGGAACATTTTCGCAAGCAGGGTGGTTTGTCGTGGATTGCGCTCGATACGGGCGAACCGTTTTTGGTCGCGGATGTTTCCGACGACGCGCGCGCGCAGCTGCCGGAAGTTTTCGCGGGCATGTTTGGCGGCATTGTCGTGCCGCTGCGAACGCCTTCCGGAATGTTGGGGACGCTTTTTGTCGGCTTTGCAGAGCGCGGCGCGCCAAGTCAAGATAAATTGCGATTGACGACGACGATCGCGAATTTGTCCGCGCAGTCGCTGCAACGTTTGCGTTTGCACGAACAAACGGTCGAACAGGCGGCTTCGCTCGCGTATACGCTCGGCAGTCTGGAAGAATCGTATCAGGCGACGCTGTTGGCGCTTTCAGCGGCGTTGGATACGCGCGACCGCGAAACGGAAGGACATTCGCAGCGCGTCACCAAATTGGCTTTGGCGATTGGCGCCGAATTGAAATTGTCGGTGGCGGAATTGACCAATTTGGAGCGCGGCGCGCTGTTGCACGATGTGGGCAAAATTGGCGTGTCGGACAATATTTTGCGCAAAGCCGGACCTTTGACCAAAGCCGAACGTGAATTGATGAATCGGCATCCGCAGCTCGGGTACGACATGCTCAAAGCCATTCCTTTTTTGCGCGAGGCGTTGCCGGTGGTGCTGCATCATCAAGAACGATGGGATGGCAGCGGTTATCCGGAAGGATTGCGCGGCGAGGACATTCCGTTGGGCGCGCGTATTTTCGCGGTGGCGGATACGTATGATGCCATGACTTCGACGCGCCCGTATCGTCAAGCCATGACGCACGAACAAGCGCTCCAAGAAATTCGCGCTTGCAGCGGCACGCAATTTGACCCGCGTGTGGCGGACGCGTTCTTGAATTTATTTCACGATTATGCGGATTTACTCTAATGCTCTCAATGCTACGCGTCATTTTTATTGCGCGACGCGTCCGCGCCCAGTTCAATCTCGGATAGCGCGTTGGGTTCATCGGTATCTTGTTGCACAATCGCCGACGTCCATTCGGCAAGACGTTGGCGCCGCCGAATGATAAACGCGCCGAATGCTGAAATGATCCCCGCCAAAGGCATGGCAAAAAAGGCGCCCCAAAAACCCGCGAGTTTGACCCCCACCAACAGCGACACGATAATGACGAGCGGATGCAACCCCAGCGCGTTGCCCATAATGCGCGGCATCAACACGTTGACAATCGCCACTTGCAGCACGATGATTGGAATCATCACCCATACTACTTTGTCGGGCGCCGAGAGAACGGTCGCCAACAATGGGGGCAACATGCAGAGCGCCGGACCTACCAAAGGAATGAGCATAAATAGTCCGGCAAAAACGCCTGCGACCAACGCGGCTTGCACGCCGAACGCGGCAAGAATGAGACCCGTTCCGATACCGATGATTAGCGCTTGCAAAATCTGCGAACGCAAAAAACCGCCGAACGCGCGGTCGGTGGTCAAGAAAAACATTCGCGTTTCTTGATGCAAACGCTGTGGCAGAATATCAAAAAGCATTTTGCTGAAACGCGGCCCATCGAGCGCCAAAAAGAACGAGAGCAAAATAACGAGCAGCGCGTTGCCCAAGAGCGAAAGCACGCTAGTCAAAATCGAAACCGTGTTCCGCAAAATCGGCGTGGCGAGCGCTTCTAAATTCGCAAGCGCATTGTTAATCAAGTCCTGCACGTTCAAGCCGATATTGAATTTACTCAACGTGGATTCGAGCAAACTGCTCAATGCGAGCTGCGCGACATCGAGCCGTCCGAGCTGCGGCGCCACCGCGTTTACTTGCGTGACAATGGCGGGTAGCAGGGACGCGACCATGATAATGACCACCACGACCAAGCTGAGATACACCAACGCGACGGCGAGCGCGCGCTGAACGCGAAAGTTTGCCAGTTGTTTGCCAAAGCGTTCGCCGCCCAGACGCGCGCCCAACTGGACGATTGCTTGAGGCAGCGAACGGGCGTTAATTATTTCGACGAGCGGGCCGAGCGCGTATGCGACGAGCCACGCGAGGACGAGAATGAGGATAATGTCGGAAAAGCCGCTGAGGAAACCGAATAATACTTGCGCGACATAGGATGCGGCAATAATGACGAGCAAGATGATGAGCAGATTGAGCCAGGTGGAACGCGGCATAGCAGCTTGCGGATTGCAGCTTGCGGATTATAAATTCGCGCGGCGCGCTTAATCCGTAATCATAAATCCAACGCCTTTCCCCAAAAGTGTTCTTCGCGAAAAGCCAAGCGCCGCGCGAGCCGTCCCGCTTTTTCAAAATCGGGAACGCTTTCCGATACGGCGCAAGCATTTAAATACGCGGCGAATTGCGTCCACTCTGCCGCGATTTCTTGTAATTCGATTATCAGCGGTTGGATATCCAGCAGCCGCGCGATTTCTTGCAAAAATAAAATATAGACGCCTCGATATAGCGCCTCATGGTCGTCAATCGCGCCGGCCATTGCGCGCAAACAAACACGCCAGTCCGATTGTGTATCATAATAGACCAATTCTTCCGCCAACATTTCCAGTCCCAGCAGCGCGGTGGCGGGTTGACGGTCCAGATTAAACCACAGCGCGTTTTCGCGCAGCGCCGCGCGCGCCGCGTCGCGCGGCGCGTGAATATATTGCGCGTGACGCGCCGCGAGCGAGCTCTCGAGCGCGCGATTCAAACCGGTGATGAAACGCGTCGGCGCGGGCTGCGCGCGCCGATAATATTCAAAATAGAGGCCCGCGCCCAAACCTAACGCGAGCGCCGGCGCAAGCTCGTAATGGCGCGCAAGCGCGGCAAGGTCAAACGCGGTGGCGATGGTCACGCGCAAAATTATAGCACAAGCGAGCCGCGCGCGAACATTCGGCGCGTGTTGCTTTAGGGGCGCGGCGCGCCCGGCGTCAATTTAGGTTCAATATACAACTGATTGTTTTCGATGCGCGCGGGAAATGAATCGAGACCGCGCGGCGCGGGCCCGGCGATATAGCTGCCATCGCGCGCCCAACGCGATCCGCCGCACAATTCGAGGAATTGTCCGAGCGACTCGTCCCATTCGACCACACACTGCTGCGGAATCCGAATCGCTTCCGTCGGATTGGGGCTGCGCGCGAAATATACAGTCCAAGCGCCAGTCGTATCGCGTACGACTTGCAAGGGCAGCGTCGCCTGTGATTTATTTGCGGCGGCGTCAAAAAAATCGGCGTTGATAAATTCCAGATTAATCGAGCCGAGCGGATATTCATCTACATCGCCGACATAAAGCGGCGTTGAGGGGGGGGGGCGAAATGCGGTGGCGCCGATATAGCACAAGATGCCAATCACCATCAAGCCGAGAACGAGCCAAATCAACAACAATAGGCGCGTGATGCGGCGCTGCTTTGGGTCGGGTTCGGGCAGCGTTTCAAGCGAATAATTTTCCATGGGTTCAAGGTGTCAATGCGCGTCGCGAGGTTGCGGCGCGGCAAGCGTGCTTGGCACACCCGTCTTTGTTCGCAGTGATCGCTTGCGACTTGCGAGCCGCGGGCTGTTCACAGAGGTCTCGGGGCGCGCGTATATACTCGTCATCTCTGTTGTTCCAAGCCCAACGGCAGCGCCGCCACCAATTCCTTTAGCGTCGCAGGTTCGATTTTTACCGCGCAGATTTTGTATTCAGGGATTTTCGCTTGCGGGTCAACGGCATCAATAGTCAAAGTGTTCGCGGCGGCTTCCGCGTAATGAAACGGCACAAAGACGACGCCGGGCGCGGCTTTTTCGGTGACGCGCGCGCGCAAGACAATGCTGCCGCGACGAGAGGAGACGCGCACGGGCGAATCATTCGCGCACGGCACGCGCGGCGCGTCGGCGGGGTTGATTTCGACGAATGCTTCGGGCGCGGCAAAATCTAGATTGCTGTGGCGCGTCAGCGTGCCGCCGTGCCAATGATATAATACGCGCCCTGTCGTCAAGGCAAAAGGGTAACTGGCGTCAGGTTGTTCGACGCTCGGTTGATATACCAGCGGAAAAAATTTAGCGCGCCCGCGCGGAAAAGTGTTCTCGAACAAAAAAGGCGTTCCGGGGGATTGGAGATTTGGAACGGGCCATTGAAGGCGTTCTTGCTCCAGGCGCTCGTACGTGATGCCCGCGTAAGAAGGAACGAGTTCGCCCATCTCGCGCAAAATTTCCGATGGATGCGCGTACTCCCAAAATGCGGTTTGCGCGCGTCCCAATTTTCGTTCCAGTCGCGTCGCGATCTCGCACACGATTTTCCAATCCGCGCGCGCTTGGCCTTGCGGCTCGAACGCTTGACGCACGCGCTGCACGCGACGGTCGGTGTTGGTGTAGGTGCCCTCTTTTTCCGCCCAACTTGCGCTCGGTAAAAACACATCGGCATAGCGCGCCGTCTCATTGATGAACAAATCTTGGCACACGAGAAATTCCAACTGTTCAATCGCGTGATGCGCGTGTCGCAGATTCGGTTCGCTCATCAGTGGATTTTCACCCATGACGTATTGCGCTTTGACCGTGCCGGCGCCCCACGCGTCCGCGATTTCGGTTGTCGTCAAGCCGCGTGCCGGCGGCGGCGCATTACCCCATTTCGCGCGAAATTTTGCGACGACGGCGGGGTCAAGCACGCTTTGATAACCCGGATAATCCCACGGCATCGCGCCTGCATCCGACGCGCCTTGCACATTATTTTGTCCGCGCAATGGATTCAAGCCCGTGCCGGCGCGTCCGATATGTCCCGTCAAAAGCGCGAGATGGATGAGCGCGAACGCGTTTTCGGTCCCGTGCGTGTGTTCGGGAATGCCGAGCGACCAATAAATCGCGCCATTCTGCGCGGTCGCGTACAGCCGCGCGGCTTGGATAATTTTTTCCGCAGGCACGCCGCTGATGCGTTCCGCCATTTCGGGCGTAAATTCTTCCACCGCTTTGGCGAACGCTTCAAAATTTTCGGTGCGAGAATAAATAAATTGATTGTCGCAAAGATTTTCTTGGATGATGACGTTTGCCATCGCGGAAAAAAGCGGCACATCGGTGCCGGGTCTTTGTTGCAGCCATAACGCCGCAAAGTTCACCATCTCGACGCGCCGCGGGTCAACGATAATTAATTTCACGCCGTGCCGCATCACCGCGTCTTTGAATTGCAGCGCGATGATGGGATGTGATTCCGCCGTATTCGAACCTGTGACAATCGCGACATCGCAATTATAAATATCGCTGCCGCTGTTGGACATGGCGGACGAGCCGACCGCCATTTGCAGCGCGACGACCGAACCGGCGTGACACAAACGCGTGCAATGGTCAATATTGTTTGTGCCGATCACCGCGCGAAACATTTTTTGCAGCGCGAAATTATCTTCGTTCGTCGCTTTGGCGCAGCAAAAAACGGCAGTGGCGTCGGGCCCATATTTTTCAACCGTGTCGGCGAAACGCGTCGCCACCACTTCCAAAGCTTCATCCCAACTCGCTTCGCGCCAATCGTCGCGTCGCGCGGGTTTGCGCGTGCCGGGTTGTTGCGCTTGGCGGCGGATGAGCGGCGTCAAGATGCGGTCATGATGATAAATATAATCCCAACCGTAGCGTCCCTTGACGCACAAATTGCCCCGACTCACGATGTCGTCATACGGCGTGGTGACATGTGAAATCTGATTGCCCATAAGATGCAAATCGAGCCGACAACCCACTCCGCAAAATGGGCAGGTGGTCGCGACAATTTTTTTAGTTTCAGCCATGCGGCTCTCCCGCGCAACTCGGATATAACATGATTGTGTTTTTGTTTCGGCGGTTGTGATTTGTTTGGCTAAACCCATTCGCGCATTCCGCGTGCGTTCTCACGCCGATGCTTGGCGTTTTTTTTATCGCGGCGGCGGCTAATTCAAAAATATAAAATCATTCCTCCGCCACAATAATATCGCCCGCCATATCTATGCCGTTCACATCGCCGTGATATTCGCAGTGATATTGGATTGTGCCAGCTTGTTGAAAGGTAAAAGAAAATGTTTTGCCGGGGGCAATATCCAGCGAATTCCAAGAACGGTCGTCTGCCGTGACGGTGTGTTTGGCATTGTCCTTGTTGATAAAGACAACGGTTGTGCCAGGTTTTACTTTGAGTTGCGCGGGGTTAAACACAAATTGGCTCATGTCCACCGTAGTTGTGCCTGCCTGCGGCAACTCGGGATTCACGCCGGGCTGCGTGGAACTGGCGTGCAAAAGCTGCGCGATTTCCGGTACGCTGTCGGTGGCGCCGCGCGCGACTTGCTGTGCGGCGCCTTGAATGAAATCAATTTGCGGCTGCACATTGTCCATGTCTTGGGCGGTGATGATAATTTTGCTCTGCGCCAAAATCTGCGTCAAGAGATTATTCACGCGGTCAATTTTTTCGACTGCCACCGTTTCGCGCGCGTCGGCTGCCTGCGCGCGCAGCGCGGCGAGATAAGCGAACATGCCGGCGCCGTCGCCAGGATCTTCGACCACGCCGTCGCGGTCAAGGTCGCCGTAATCGGGACTGGCGCTGCCGACCAATAGATTGATAATGTGTTCGGTGTGTCGGCGCACGGCAGGGTCGCTGGTGCGCCCCATCGCGTTCTTGAGTTCATTCGCGTGCCCGCGCAGCGTGTTGGCGTGATATTGCAAACGCGCCGCGTCGAACGCTTGAATTTCTTGCGTCGTGGGCGTCTGCGCCGCGCGATACACAAAATAATAAAATCCGGCGCCGAGCAAGACCAAAAGAATTGCCGCAGCCAAAAGCATTGCCAGCTGTTTTGAGTTCATCTCGTTGAATCCTATCGGAAATAGTAAACGCGCGGCGCGGCGGCGTATTTTGCAAGCCGCGTTTTATTTGGCGTCGCCGCTTTTTTCACGCCGTTCCAGTTGACTGACGCGTGCCAATTCTTTCAAGTCCAAACCATGCTCGAGCCAATACTCGCGCCGCGGTTTGAGCGCGCCGCTGGGACATGCTTGCACGCAGTTGCCGCAATAGACGCAAGTGGATTCGGGAAGCGGAACATTTTCAAACGTCGCGATATGCGCGTCGAAACCGCGTCCAGCGCGATGAATAGCAAACGTATACTGCGCATCTTCGCCGCATGCTTGCACGCAGCGCCAACACATGATGCACTTGGTATAGTCGCGAATATAAAAAGGATTGTCGTCGAACAGCGGAAACGCGCGGCGTTTGATTTGCGCGCCATAGCGCGCGGGTTCCGCGCCATACGCGTTGGCGTATGCTTGAATCTCGGGCGCGTCGCTCAAATCCACCGCCGAATCGAGCATTTCTAACAACCCTTTGCGCGCGCGTTGGACGCGCGCAGAATCGGTTTGCACGCGCATACCGTTCTCGACGATACGAGAACATGCCGGCGCGAGAACGCGCGCGTTTTCCACTTCGACGACGCAGACACGGCAGAGCGAGGGGGGGGTGAAATGCGGATGATAGCACACGGTCGGAATTTGTTTGTCCAAGCGTCGCGCGGCTTGCAAGATGGTAGCGCCTTGCGGGACAATGGTCAGCTGTCCGTCAATGGTCAAAGTAACATCGCTCATGGATGATTCCGCCTTATTACGGCAAATTATGGAATCATTGTAGCAAAAAAGCGCGCGGGCGTCGAATAGCGCGGGCGAATCGAATTCGCGCCGACGAAAACCCAAAACGTCCCTGCGGACGTTTCTAGGTTAGTTTGCGATAATTGTCGTATTGAAAAGATTCGCGCCCGAATTATTCGGGCGCGGATTTTTTCGAGCATGTTATTTAGCGCGTCGCGCGAAATTTAAAATTCGGCGCGCGACCTTCTTGCGCACAAGTTTTTTCGATTTATTCCGCTGGCTGCGCCATGATTTCGTCGGTGGGTTCGGAGCGTTTTGGTTTGGCGCTCTTTTTCGCGTCATGTTCCGCCGCCGGATTTTCGAGACGCACCGCGCTCACTTTGAATTCGGGGATTTTCGCGTACGGGTCCAATTTTTCCGCGTGCGTCAAAACATTCGCCGGACCTTCTTTCCAATGGAACGAATAAAAAACGACGCCCGGCGGAACGCGTTCGCCGATGCGCGCTTGGGTCCGCACTTGCCCGCGCCGCGATTTGATAATTACCCAGCCGCCGTCGCGTAAACCAATGCGCGCCGCATCCGTCGGATTAATTTCCGCAAAACCGCGCGGTTCGCGCCACGCCAATCCTTCGCTGCGCCGCGTCATGCCGCCGGTGTGATATTGGTACAAGATGCGGCCCGTCGTGAGAATGAGCGGATATTCGGCGTCAGTTTGTTCGTACGGCAGCTGCGGCATCAGCGCGTGAAATTTGCCGAGACCGCGCGAAAATTTTTCCGTGTGCAGCACAGGCGTCCCGGGATGATTTTCGTCGGGAATGGGCCACGCCAAACCGTTTCCGCGCAAACGGGGATGTCGCGCGCCGTGATAAATCGGCGTCACGCGCGCGAGCTCGAGCATGATTTGTTCGGTTCCGTCAAAGCGCCAGCGCGGCGCGCGGCTTGACTCGACTTTCTCATTGTCCGACCTTTGCGCGTCCAAACGTTTGCCCAATTCGCATACAATCTCCCAATCCGTTTTCGCGCTGCCCGGCGCGGCTAGAACGGGCGCAAGCAGTTGCACGCGGCGCTCGGTGTTGGTGAACGTGCCATCTTTTTCCAGCCACGCCGCGGCGGGCAAAATGAGATGCGCGTATTGCGCGGTCTCGGTGAGAAAAATGTCTTGAACGATGAGCGTATCGAGCGCCTTGAGCGCGTGTTCGACGTGCGTCACATCAGGGTCGGACAACATTGGATTTTCACCCATGATGTACATGGCGCGAATTTTTTTGTCGAACGCCGCCTGCATCATCTCGACAACCGTCAGCCCCGGCTTGGGCGAAACCGCGCCGCCCCATTCGTTCTCGACGCGTTGGCGCGCTTCCGCGTTTGACACTTTTTGATAACCGGGCAAAACGTCGGGCAGCGCGCCCATATCGCACGCGCCCTGCACATTCGATTGTCCGCGCAGCGGGTTGATGCCCGTCGAGGGTTTGCCGATTTGTCCGGTGAGCATTGCCAGATTCGCCAGCGTCAAGACAAGCTCGGTGCCGTTCGTGCGTTGCGTAATGCCCATCGCGTAAAGAATGGATGAATGACCGCGCGGTTCCGACGCGGCATTCGGCGGACAGAACGCGGAGGCGCCGAATTTGCGTTCGCCCAACGCGTACATCCGCGCGGCTTGCTCGATTTTTTCCGCAGGCACGCCGCTTTGCAGTTCCGCGATTTCGGGCGTGAATTGTTTTACCGCTTCCGCGAACGCGTCGAATCCTTCCGTGCGCGTTTGAATAAATTCCGCGTCGTGCCAACTTTCGCGCAAAATCACATGCGCCATCGCGAGAAAGACATAACTATCTGTGCCGGGCGTGGGTTGCAGCCACAACGTCGCGTGGTCCACCAACGGCACGCGGCGCGGGTCAATGATGAGCAAGTGCGCGCCGTTTTTTACCGCGCGTACGACTTCGTAACTGATGACGGGATGCGATTCCGCCGTGTTCGAGCCGGTGATGAACACGCAGTCGGCGTGACGAATATCGCGAATTGGATTGGTCATGGCGCCGCTGCCGAATGCCATGCCCAGGCCGGTGACGCTGCTGGCGTGGCACAAGCGCGCGCAGTGGTCTATATTATTGGTGCCGATGCTGGCGCGCATGAATTTTTGAAAGAGATAATTTTCTTCGTTCGTGCAGCGCGCGCTCGCCAATCCCGCGATGGAATCCGCGCCGGTCTCGCGGAGCGTGTCCGCGAGTCTTTGCGCGGCGAGGTCGAGCGCGGTCTCCCACGTAACGGCGACGAAATTTTTTCCTTCGCGTGTTTGCAAGACCGGGTCGTTCAACGTCGCGTTTTCGTCAATAGGTAAATGCAGCGCGGCGGCGAGTTCTTTGTTCACCAACGGATGCGTCAAACGTTCGGGCGACGCGGCGAAATCCCAACCGAAACGTCCCTTGACACACAAATATTCGCCGTTTGCCGGCGCGTCGCGAAATCCTTGCCCGTATAAAATTTGACCGCGCCGGGTCGCGTATTCAATTTGACAGCCGACGCCGCAATAGCCGCACACTGTGCGCGTGCGCTGCAATTCCCATTCGCGCCCTTTGCCAATGCGCGAGGCGGGCAGCAATGCGGCGGTGGGACATACTTGCACGCACGAACCGCAAAACACGCACGCCGATTCGGACAATGCCAAATCAAATGGCGTGGCAATGCGCGCGCCAAAACTGCGCCCGGCGAAATCAATCGCGTTCGCGCCGACGACTTCATCGCATACGCGGACACACTTGCCGCAGAGAATGCACATTTCATGGTCGCGAATGAAAAAGGGATTGTCGTCCTGATACAGCGGTTTGCTAATTTCAAAATCGTGCGTCGTTTCGGCGATGCCGTATTGATACGCGTATTTTTGAAAATCGCACGCGCCATTCTTGTCGCAAATCGCGCAGCGCATCGGATGGTCGGACACAAACAAATCCATCACATCGCGCCGCATCTTTTCAATCAAGTCGGTGGATGTTTGCACGGCCATATTCTCTTCGCACAACAAGCCGCACGACGGCGCGGGATTCGCGCGTCCTTGCACTTGGACCAGGCACAAACGACAACCGCCCGAGACCGATAAATCGGGATGATGACATAGCCGCGGAATTTCAATTCCATGCGCGAGCGCCGCTGTCAATACCGTCGTGTCGGGCGAGGTTGTGATGCGGTTCCCGTCAATGGTAAGCGTAATCATGCCAGCTCCTCCGCGCGCGTTGAAATTTTCGCGCTTGCCAATAGCTCAAAGGGTTCGCCGCCATCCATCGCGCACACGCCAGCGGGACAGTGATGATCGAGGACGTGCGCCATATATTCATCCTTGAAATATTTCAAGGTCGTGAGAATCGGATTCGGCGCGGTCTGTCCGAGACCGCACAATGAGCCGAGGCGCACGGTTTCGCACAATGATTCCATGTGTTCGACATCGCGTTCGGTCGCGCGCCCGCGCGTGATTTTCGTGAGCAGATTCAAAAGTTTGCGCGTGCCGACGCGGCACGGCACGCATTTGCCGCACGATTCGTCTTGCGTAAAGGCGAGAAAGTAACGCGCGAAATCCACCATGCACGTTGTATCGTCCACTGTGACCATGCCGCCCGAACCCATGATGGCGCCAGTCGCTTTGAGGTCTTGATAATCAATCCGCGTGTCGAGCAATGCCGCCGGCAAGCAGCCGCCTGACGGCCCGCCGAGCTGCACCGCTTTGAATTCGCGTCCGCTTTTCGCGCCGCCGCCAATCTCGAAAATCAATTCGCGCAGCGGCATGCCAATCGGCGCTTCGACCAAGCCCGATTTTTTGATTGCGCCGGTCAGCGCAAAAGTTTTCGTGCCGCCGCTTTGGGCGGTGCCAATCGAAGCGAACCAAGTGGGCCCATTCAAAATAATACTCGGCACGCTCGCAAAGGTTTCGACATTGTTGATATTGGTCGGCAAACCCCACAACCCATGTTCGCTCGGATACGGCGGACGCATCGTCGGCATGCCGCGATATCCTTCAATCGAGTGCATGAGCGCGGTCTCTTCGCCGCATACAAACGCGCCCGCGCCTTCTTTGATGAAAAATTCAAAATTCATTCCGCTGCCCAAAATATTTTTTCCGACGACGCCGTACGCGGTCGCCGCGGCAATCGCTTCGCGCAGCATCTTGACCGCGAGCGGATATTCCGCGCGCACGTACAAATAACCTTTGGTGGCGCCCATCGCGTATGCGCCAATCAACATGCCTTCGAGCAGCCGATGCGGGTCGCCCTCAATCATTGTGCGGTCCATGAACGCGCCTGGGTCGCCTTCATCCGCGTTGCAGATAATGTATTTGGGCGCGCCTTGCGCGCGGCGCGTGATTTCCCATTTCATGCCGGTTGGGAAACCTGCGCCACCGCGGCCGCGCAGGTTGGACGCTTTGATGAGTTGAATAATTTCTTCGGGCGTATATTTTAGCGCTTGCCGCAGAGCTTGATAGCCGCCGTTCGCCAAATAATCGTCAAGCGAATGCGGATTGATGATGCCGCATAACTGCGTGGTCACTTTGACCTGACGCGCGAGAAAGGGATAATCGCTCTTGTCGCGACGACGACTCACAATCCAATCGCTTTGAAAACCGCGCTCGCCCGTGCCGAAATGTTGGTCCAAAACGAGCGGCACGCGCTCGGGCGTAATCGGTCCGTACAATACCGAAACGCCATCCACCAGAACCTCGACCAACGGCTCGCGATGACAAGCGCCGAGACAACCTGTGCGCTGAATTTGCGCATTTAATTGACGACGTTCGATTTGACGCGAAATCGCGGTGATGACTTGGTCCGCGCCCGCGGCGAGTCCGCACGTCGAAGCGCCGACTCGAATGATGCTGCTCATGCGCGCACCTCCGCGTCGAGAATGGCGTTTTCCCGTTTTAGTTTTTCCATCTCGTCCACCGCGCTTTCGGGCGACATGCGTCCGTAGGTATTGTCATTGACGACCAAGACTGGCGCGAGCGAACATGCGCCCATGCACGCGACGGTTTGCAGCGAAAAAAGTCCGTCGGGCGTGCTTTCGTCTTCGTTGATCGCGAGCTTGTCTTTGAGCGCGTGAATAATTTGTCGCGAACCGTTGACGTGGCATGCCGTGCCGCGACATACGCGCACCATATAGCGTCCGGGCGCGGTGAAATGAAACAGATTGTAAAAAGTGGCGACGCCGTACACGCGACTCAGGGGCAAACCCAATTCGCGCGCGGTATATTGCAGTTGACGTTGCGGTAAATAACCATAATGATTTTGAATTTCTTCGAGGACTGTAATCAACGCGTCGTCGCGCCCGCGATGCCGTTCCAAAATCGTTTCGAGCTCGGGCGGCGGCGGCGCAGCCAACGGGTCGCCTTGATACAAATATTGGCGGTGTTTCTTTTTGGGGTGTCGCAGCATATTCAATTCTCCAATCCGCGCGTGGTCGGCGCGGCGCGTTATTTGCCGCGTCTTTACTATGCCGCAACGCGCGCGGCGCGTCTAGAGTGGAATGTCATACAAAGCAAGTGACGTACCGCCTCTTTACGCAAGATAACAAGGCGAGGTGCGGGCAAGGTCGTAAACCGGTCAGGACAATTTGGACAGAAAAAACAAGAGCCGCATAAATGCGGCTCTTGTTTTGACGGCGTTGTTTTTCACAGGATTAATTTTTTATCGAACGCGCTTAGAATCGCGTTGGACGCGGTTTGGCCGAGGCCGCATAGCGAGGCGTCGCGCATGACCGCGCCGGTGTCGCGCAGCAAGCGCAGTTCTTCCGGCGAAATATCGGTTTGCTCCAATTTGCGGCTGCGGCCTTGTGTCATGCGCTCCAAAATCTCAAGCTGACGCTGGGTGCCGATTTGGCAGGGCAAACATTTGCCGCAAGACTCGTTGCGAAAGAAACGCGCGAGGCGCAATAGCACGCCCCACATTTTGGCGGTGTCGTCCAAGACGACGATGGCGCCCGAACCAAAGGTCGCGCCGATGGCGTCGAGACTTTCAAACGCGAGCGGCACGTCAATCTCGTCGGGTTTCAAAAAGACGCCCGCCGCGCCGCCGATGAGGATAGCTTGCAGCGTGCGCTCCGGTTTCAGTCCGCCCGCGAGCTCTTCAATGACGTAACGCAGCGGCGTACCCATTTCGATTTCATACGCGCCCGGTTTTTGCGCGGCGCCGCTCACGCACACGATGCGCGTGCCCGGCGATTGTTTCGTGCCATAGCGGCGATACGCTTGCGCGCCTTCCAATGTGATGAACGGAATATTGGCGAACGTTTCGACATTGTTAATAATGGTTGGACGTTGAAACAGACCCTTGTCAGTTGGGAACGGCGGCTTGGCGCGCGGTTCGCCGCGTTTGCCTTCGATGGATTCAAATAACGCCGTCTCTTCGCCGCAGATATAAGCGCCCGCGCCACGTCGAATTTCAATGTCAAAGGCAAAATCATCGCGCAAGATGCGTTTGCCCAAATAACCGCGTTCGCGCGCGACGCGCAGCGCGTGCGTTAAACGTTCGTATGCCAGCGGATATTCGCCGCGCAAATAAATAAAACCGACCGTCGCGCATGCGAGAAACGCCGTAATCGTCATCGCTTCGATGATACAAAACGGGTCGCCCTCTAACAAAAGGCGGTCTTTGAAGGTGCCGGGTTCCGATTCATCGGCATTGCAGACGACGAACGACGAAGAATAACGATAGCGTTCGGGAATCCATTCCGGCGCGGGGTACGGATGCGTCGGTTCCGCGCGGATTGCCATTTCGCGTTTCAAGCCGGTGGAAAATGCCGCGCCGCCGCGTCCGACCAATCCTGCCGCTTTGAGGTCATGCGTGAACGACACGGTTTCGGTCGCGTCGCATACGCGTTGCAGCGCGCGATAACCGCCGTGCGCGAGATAATCGTCAATGCTTGACGGATTAATTTTTCCAAGATTGGCGGTGATAAGCTTGAGTTCCATGCGCTAGGGTTTGCTATTTAGCAGCGCCGCGATTTTTTCCGGAGTGAGCTGTGTATGCAGCATGCGCCCAAACATGGCGACGGGCGCGTCCGCGCAGTGTCCGAGACACGGTACATGTTCGAGCGTGTAGGCGCCGTCTTCGGTGGTCTCGCCGTCGCGCACCCACAACATATTTTTGAGCCGATGCAATAAATCCGAACTGCCCGCGAGATAGCACGGCACATCATCGCAGACGCGGATAAAGGTTTTGCCGACGGGCTGTGTGTACAAGTGCGCGTAGAAATCGGTGACGCCGTATATTTGGCTCAATGGCACTTGCAAACTTTGCGCGATGGCGACCAGCGTTTCGCGCGAGAGCCATCCTTCCAATTCTTGCGCTTCAATCAGCGCGGGCAGCAAGCCGCTTTGTCCGACTGGCGCCCAACGCGCCAGCACGCCCGCTAACGTCCCCCCGTCTTTTGTTTCGCTTAATTCGGTCCACGTCGCGACGACCCAATCATGCGCGCGCGCCAAATCTTTTTGATACGCGGGCCGCAGTTCGATTTGATAATCGCGCCCGAGATCGAGCGTGCGCAGCTGCGCCGCGTCTGCCACCGCCGCGCCGCCGTCAAGCGGAACCGCTTGAAAGATTTGGTACGCGGTGAGCAGCGCGCGCCCCGGCGCGTGATCGAGACCGTTGATACCAAATTCGCGCGCGGTGCGCGAAACGAAACCGGCGAGTTTTGCCCAACGCACCGCGACGGTATCGCGTTCGAGCGCGAGAATGGTGTACGCGCGCAGCCAAAAGAGGATGGGCAGTTTGTTCGGGTCGGCGTGAACATCGTCGCGCAGACGCTCTAATTCCGCTTTTAATTCGGGAGTCAGCCGTAATCGTTTGAGGAGACCCATTGCCCGCTATTCTAAAGCAATTTCGCAAAAAAATAAATGCGGCGAAGACAGTCCCGCCACATTCACGCCTGCGGATAATTTTCCAGATAACGCGTAACCGCGTGCATAAAGGTATCGCCGAGCGCGCCGTCGAGCAGGCGATGGTCAAAGGATAGGGAGAGATACACCATTGGCCGAATCGCAATCGCATCATCAATGACGACGACGCGTTTTTGAATCGCGCCGATGCCGAGAATGGCGGATTGAGGCTGCGAAATGATGGGCGTGCCAAAGAGCGAACCAAAGATGCCGTAATTCGAGATAGTAAAGGTGCCGCCGACGATTTCGTCGGGCTGCAATTTTTTCGCGCGGGCGCGCGCGGCTAAATCGTTCACGGCGCGCGCCAAGCCGAGCAGACTTTTGTCGTCGGCATGTTGGATGACCGGCACAATCAAGCCCTCGTCAATCGCCACCGCAAGCCCGATATTCAGCGCGTGTTTCATCACGATACCTTGTTCGGTAAACTGCGCGTTGACCAAGGGGACTTGGCGCAAGCCCTGCACGACCGCTTGAATCAAATAGGGCGTGTAGGTGAGTTTGACGCCTTGACGCTCAAAATCGGATTTGTGTTTTGCGAAATGCGCGAGCACGCGCGACATGTCGGCTTCGTGCACTGACGTCACATGCGGCGCGAGCGCTTTGCTGCGGACCATGTGTTCGGCGATTGCGCGACGCATGGGCGAGAGCGGAACGAGCTGTTCGTCAGCGGCGGGCGCGGCGATGGGC
>JAJTXZ010000051.1 GCA_021463195.1 Anaerolineae bacterium | reverse complement strand
GGACATGTTTTGCGAGAAATCTCAATGGGAAAGCGCGAGATTTCTCACAGAGTTCACCCCGAAGGATTGAGGGGTTCGAAATGACAAGCGAAAGTCCTACAAGAGAATGAGCGCAGCGTAAAATCCAAGCGCCTTGGCGCTTTTAACCGTCAGTTCTGATAGGCAATCCGCCGCGCCCGCGCGCGACTATGTTTCAGAGCTTGGCGCAAGCGAATGAATGATGTCTCCCGAATTTCTTATCCAACATTTTCAACTCGAACCGCTCGCCATCGAAGGCGGAATGTTTCGCGCGCATTATCGCAGCGCGGAACAAATCCCCGTCGCCGCGCTGCCGTCGCGTTATACGCACGCCAAGGCGACGAGCAGCGCGATTGTCTATTTGCATCAACCACATACCTGTTCGCTGCTGCACCGCTTGAACACGGACGAGTTGTATCATTTTTATAGCGGCGATCCGGTGACGCTGCTGCTCTTGTATCCCGACGGCCATTTTGAAACGCCGACGCTGGGCCAAGCGTACGCTCAAGGTCAGACGCCATTTTTGGTGGCGCCGCGCAATGTGTGGCAAGGTTCGTTTTTGAATGACGACGGTCAGTGGGCTTTGCTCGGCTGTACGTTAGCGCCCGCGTACGATGACGATGATTTTGAATTGGGCGCACGCGAATTATTGTGCGCGCAATATCCCGACGCGGCGGCGCTGATTCGGCGTTTGACCCCCGACGATACGTCAACGCTGCTGGCGACCAATCCGCAAAAGGCAAACGTGATTCGCCTGCAAAAATAACTTTTGGAGGAACCGCGCGCGTTCATTCGTTAGACTATGAACATTTCAATTTCAACGCCCTCGGCGTCTTTTGATTTTTCTGGCTGCGTCGCGCTTGTGACGGGCAGCGGCAGCGGTTTGGGGCAAGGTATTGCGCGTCGTTTTGGCGAAGCGGGCGCGCGTGTCGTCGTCAATTATTTTCGCAGCGCAGACGGCGCGCAACGCGTCGCAGAGGAAATTCGCGCGCGCGGCAGCCAAGCGCTAGCGCTCCAAGCCGACGTAACCAACCCCGACGAGGTCGCGCGCTTGGTTGCCGAGACTGTGAACGCGTTCGGACGTATAGACATTCTCGTCAACAACGCGGGTATTTATCCGTTGACGCCGTTTTTGGAAATTACGCCCGCGCAGTGGGACGCGGTGATCAACGCGAATTTGCGCGGCGCGTTTTTGTGCGCGCAAGCGGCGGCAAAACAAATGATTGCGCAAGGCGATGGGGGCGCAATCGTCAACATCACGAGCATCGAAGCGGAGAATCCCGCGCCGCTGCACGCGCATTACAATGCCGCGAAAGGCGGTTTATTGGCGTTGACGCGCGCGAGCGCGTTTGAATTGGGCGCGCACAAGATTCGCGTCAACGCGATCGCGCCCGGTTTGATTTGGCGCCAAGACCTCGCGCAAACTTGGCCCGATGGCGTCGCGCGGTTTCAACGCGCCGCGCCGCTCGCGCGCTTGGGTATGCCCGAAGATGTGGCGGACGCATGTTTGTTTTTAGCTTCGCCCGCCGCGCGTTGGATTACGGGCGCGAGCTTGACGGTGGATGGCGGCGTGATGACGCATCAGATTTTTTAGAACAAATTCCTGTTTGGTCCAAGATAAAAGACCCTTTGAGTTTTTGGAAACCCAAAGAGTCTGTCCCCTAAATCAAATCGGAAACCGATCTAGCGTCGCAACATTCAAACGCGCGTAAAAAATTTTCACCAGCGCGTCTGCGCCATTCGCTCATACGCGCGCGGTCAGCGCGGACTAGTCGCGGCGGCGAATCGCGCCAAAGCCGCAAAAGTCGTTTCGCTCTGCGCTTCCATCGCGTCCTGTGGCAGCGCGAGCAATTCTTGCGCCCGCGCGGCAATTTCTTCTAACGCGTGCGGGTCGGCGCGCGGCGCGAGTTCGTGAAACAAGAGTTCGTGCGCGTTCTTGCGTTTCATCACTTCCAAACCGTCCAGAATCTGGCGATGCGGCGCGCCCTCCCAAATCGCCAAAATCATGCTCTCGCGCAAAAGACGCTCCACCGGAAATTCGTCCAATACTCCCGCGCTGCCGTGAACCTCCATCGCCCATTTCGCGGTCTGCGCCGCGAATTCGGCGGTGTGATATTTTGCCAGATGCGCGACGAGGCGGAATAAATGATAGCGTTCGGAATACGGCGGCGTCTCGCGCCACACCTCATTCAACAAACGCGCCGCGTACCACGCCAACGCGGACGCGTCTCGCAAACCGCGCGCGCGTTCCTCGATTTGCGCGCGCATCAATGGTTGTTCGCTCAACGGTTTGCCGAACGCGCTGCGATTCTGCGCGAAATAGAGCGCCTCTGCCAACGCGCGCTGCGCGACCGCGACGCTGCCGATGCTGTTGGCGACGCGCGATAAATTCAAAACTTCGAGAATTAGATAGATGCCCCATTCCGCTTTGCCCAATAAATACGCTTCGCTGTCGCGCAATTCCACTTCGCCTGTCGGAACCGAACGCGTGGCGATTTTGGATTTCATCCGCCGCACAAAATAATTGCGCGTTCCGTCGGCGCGAAATTTCGGGACAAGAAATAGCGCGAGACCTCTGACGTTCTGCGGCGCGTTTTCCAAACGCGCCGCGACCACGGCGAGTTCCGCGCCCGCGTTGCTCGCGAAAAATTTATCGCCGCTCAAACGCCATTGTCCATCCACCAAACGCGCGCGCGTATCCACGTTTGCGCCGAGATCGCTGCCGCCGCGCGCTTCGGTCATCCAGGTCGCGCCTTGCCACACGGCATCGTCGCGGCGCAGCAGCGGCGGCAAAAATTTTTCGCGCGTCTCAGCCGCGCCATACTTGGATAACGGCACGGCGGTGGACATGGAAACGGTGTATGGACAATACATGCCGGGATCAAAAAAGCAGGTGACATAGCCGAGCTGATACGACGACAATAACGCGTATTCGTCGAAAATGCGCCAGATGACGCCGTCGCGATAACCGCGTTTCAATACAGTCCAATATTCGGGCGCGAATTCGATTTCGTCAATGCGCGCGCCAAAACGATCGAACATTTTCAACGGCGGCGTGCCGGCGCGGTCCACCGCGCGCGAAATGAATTGCCCTTGGTCGCGCCAAAAAGTCTCATACGCGCGCAAGGGTTCGCCAATATTTAATGCGCCGAATTGCGCGCGTAAAAAAGCGGTCGGCGCTGAAAAATCATTTTGCATATTTAGCTTTCAATGCTTGATTGCGGTTAATGACTCGCGCGCGCGCGCGCCAATCCTTTTGGCGCGCTTTCTTCGCGCCCCGGTTTGATGGTCGCAAGAGCGAACACAAACAAAATGCCGAGCGCCGCCGCCCACGCCCAAAACGGCGCGCTGGCGCCTGCGACTTGGAAAAGCGCGCCGCCGAGAATTGGCGCCAGCGCATTCGCCGCGCTCAACATGGCGACGCTGACGCCCAAAATGCCGCCGACTTGGGTCGGTTCGACGCGCTTGGTAATCAACGAGTTCAAGGTCGGCTGCAACATCGCGCCGCCAATCGCGGTCGGAATCATCGCGCCCAGCAGCCACACGAGACCGAACCAACCTGTGTTGACATCTGGCGGCAGCGCAATCGCGAGATTTGGCGCGACGGCTGGATTTTGGCTGCCGCGCAATTCGGCGGCGAGCGCGGCTTGGTTGTACCACGGCGGCGGCAGCAGTGGAGTCAGCGCCATAAGCGCCAAACCCAGCGCCAAGAGCGCCAAGCCGGCAAAGACCAATTTGCGGTCGCCATAGCGGCGGCTCCATTTGCCGACGAAACCGCCTTGCACCGCCACCATAATGATTCCGGCGAAAACAAAAATCGCCGCATTGCCCGACGCGTTCAAGCCGAGCCGATTCAACGTAAACAATGATAACAGCTGTTCAAAACCGCCGAATGCCAACTGCTGCGCGAACAGCAAAATCAACAGCGCGCCGACCGCGGGATGCGCCAACGCTTTGAACATGGCGCCAAAGGAAAATGCCGTTTTGCCATTTGGCGGCATGATTTGCGCGGGATTGCGCGTTTCATGAAACCAGAATGCGGTGAGCAGAATCGAAAGTAGCGAACAGAACGCGGCGACGAACGCGGGCGCGCGATAATCGTTGTGAGTTAACGCGAGCGCAGCGAACGCGATAATGGGTCCGATAATAAAGCCGAGGCCGAACGCCGCGCCAATCAAACCTAAACCTTGCGTGCGCGTTTTTTCGGTTGTGCTGTCCGCAATCGCCGCTTGCGCGGTGGCGATATTCGCGCCCGATATTCCGTCAATGAGACGCGATAGAAACAGTATCCATAAGGCGCCCGCGAAACCGAGCGTGAGAAAGCCGATGAGCGTGCCGAGTTGACTGATGAGCAAAATCGGTTTGCGTCCGTACTGGTCCGATAAACGACCGAGCAGCGGCGCGCCGAGAAATTGAAACGCCGGATAGGTCGCGCCCAATAATCCAATCACCATTGCGTCCGCGCCGAACGTGGTCGCGTACAACGGCAGCAAAGGAATGATAATGGTCATGCCGAGCAAATCAATCAGCACAATGATCAGAATCGGCAAGATGCGTTTAAAATTCAATTTGTCGGGCGACGCATCCGCGCTTTGGTTTGACCGCATATTTTTTGAGGAATACGCGCGCGGTATGAAAGGATACCGCGCGTTATTTTAGAAATGCCATCCGTTTACGGATGAAACGCCGACGATGATGAGCAGGAGCGTCACCAACACAATCGCCGCGTTGTTGCGTAAAAAGAGATTGTCCGCGCGTTTGCGCCAGATCGCGCTGGTATGCGCGACGACGGCGGCGACGAGCATGACGATAGTGTGTTCCAACGCCGTCCGATTCGACGCGCCGGTGAGAAATAAATTGACGATGAGAATGATGCCGAGCAAGACTTGAAGGTCAAGCGAGGCGGTGAACGCCAGCAGCAGGCGTCGGTCGAGCGTATCGGGATTTTTCTTTTGCAGCCAACCGAGCGCGAATTTAAGCAGCGCGATGACCGCGAGCGCGAGCACAACCCAGCGCCATAAGGAATGAAGCATCAATACAATACCCACAAGAAACCTCCGTGATTGAAATTTATGATTTATGTTTTTGGACTTGGCTTTCGGTTTTTTTGCGACGCGGCGGCGTTTGCATCGGCGGCGTCGAGGCACGCCAAGATATCTTGGCGCACCGAACGCTGTTTCAAGCTGCGCATCAATTCAGCGAGCCACGCGCGTTCGGTGCGTAAATGCAGCAGATGATGCCGCAGCGTGTAATACGCGGGCGTGTTCGGTTCGTGTCGCGCGACCGCGCGCTCCAGTTCGGCGATTGTTCGCGCGACGCTCGCGCGCTTTTCGGCGAGCAAGGCGCGCGCTTGCGCGGCGGGCAGTTCGCTGAGAAATAACAAGCCGATATCGTCGGCAAAGTACGCGGCGTGCGCGCGCTGCAGGTTCGCGCGCAGCAGCTCTTGAAAGCGCGCTTGACCGTGCGGCGTCAGTTGAAAGATAAAGCGTTCGGGCCGATTGCCCGCGCGCGAGACGGTCTTGGTCACGAATCCTTGCGCTTCCGCGCGCGCGAGAATATTATAGAGCGTCGCTTTTTTTAGGTCGGTCAAATGGCTGAGGCGTTTGTCCACCACATCGCTCAACTGATAACCGTGCATTTTCTGAAGCTTTAACAAGCCCAGCGCCAATAGTTCGTGATCCATTCATCCTCCTTGAATAGTCAAGTCTGACTATTCAAGGAGGATTATATACCCGTCTGCGGACTTGTCAAGCGGGGATTTCTGGTGATTATCCAAAGTTCCAGGCCCCAAGGGTTTTCGAAAACCCTTGGGGCCTGGAACTCTGTAAGGTCTGAAAATTGGGCCAAGCATCAGGAGCTTTGCGGATGAATTCAAGGCGCGCCAATCAAAACGCGAAACGTCTCTGCGGACGTTCGCGCGTGCGGCGGACTTGCGATCGCACGCGCTTTTCCAAGCGTTTGTCCAATTCGCGGCGCGATGAATTCGATTGGTCTGTCAAGGGCTTGAGCGACAGCTGTAGGGGCGCGCGCGCGCTTATTGCGGATTGCGCCAGCCGCCTAAATCCGCGACGAGCCGGTCCGCTTCGGCGGGACCCCAGCTGCCCGGTTCGTATTCATAGAGGGGCGTAACGTTGTTTAAAATCGGTTCGACGATGCGCCATTGTTCATCCACCGTATCGCTGCGCACAAAGAGCGTGTGGTCGCCTTCCATCGCGTCGCCCAACAAGCGCGCATACGCGTCCAATTCGTCTTGGCTGCCTGGCTCGACGCCCACCAATTCCATCGGCATAATGTCTCTGCCGCGCCCGGGGCGTTTTGCCTGCGTGCCGAGCGTAATCGAGATTTCCGGTCCAAGACGAAAGCGCACGTAATTGCGTTTTTCATCCAAGCGCACGAATGGCGGCCGTTTGAGCGTCGTATACGTTTCGTTCATCGTCACGGGAAGTTTTTTGCCAGCGCGAATGACCCACGGCACGCCGTACCAACGCCACGAGTCAATTTCAAAACGCACCGCCGCATACGTTTCCACCTGCGAAGCGGGCGCGATATCCGGTTCGCTGCGATAGCCCTTGTATTGCCCGCGCACGATATTCGCGGGTTCGAGCGATGACATGGCTTTAAAGACTTTGTATTGTTCATCGTGCAGCGACGACGCGTCGGTCGTTACGGGCGGTTCCATCGCCAAGAGCGAGACAACCTGAAATAAATGATTCTCGATCACATCGCGGATTGCGCCGTTCGCGTCATAAAATTTGCCGCGTCCTTGAATGCCAAAATTTTCCGCCATCGTAATGACCACATTATCCACGTATTGCCGATTCCAGATTGGTTCGAGAAAGGTGTTGGTGAAACGAAACACCATCAAATTTTCGACCGCTTCTTTGCCGAGAAAATGGTCAATGCGAAAAATCGCGTCTTCGGGAAAAACGGCTAGCGCGATTTCGTTCAACGCGCGCGCAGAGGCGCGATCATGCCCAAAGGGTTTTTCGACAACCACTCTACCGCCGCGCGCCAAACCCGCGCGCCCGAGCTGCTGCATCGTGACGCCAAATAGCGCTGGTGGAATGGCGAGATAATGCGTCGGACGTTGCGCGTCGCCGAGCTTTTGTTTGAGGCGCGCAAAGGTCGCGTCATTTTGATAATCGCCATCCACATAATCCAAACGCTGCGCGAGCGCGGCAAAATCGGCGGCGCTGACGCCGCCATGCGCTTGCAAACTGTCATGCGCGCGCGCGATGAGTTGGTCACGCGTCCAACCTGATTTCGCGACGCCAATGACCGGCAGCGCGAGTTTGCCCGCGCGCAATAGATTCAATAATGACGGAAAAATTTTTTTATATGCAAGGTCGCCGGTCGCGCCAAAAAAAACGAGCGCGTCCGAAGCTTGGACATTATCCATAATGGTTTGCTCCTTTTAATGTTTCTTGAGCGAGTCCAAAAATTTCATACATTAACTTGTTCGCCCCGACTCCGCCCGCGCGCGCGTCGCCGAGCTGTTCCAAAATTTTGGCGATCAAGCCGCTCCAGCCGGTTTGATGACTGGCGCCGCGCCCTGAACCGTCATCGCCGTGAAAATATTCGTGAAACAAAAGATAGTCGCGCCAGTGCGGGTCGTTTTGCATAATTTCATAATGACCAAAGACGGCGCGGCGTCCGTTTTCGTCGCGCGTAAAAATGCGCGCGAGCCGTTCGGACAGCTCTTGCGCGACCGCGCCGAGATTCAACAGATGCCCTGAACCGGTTGGACATTCCACTTGAAAGGTATCGCCAAAGTGGCGGTGATACACCTGCAGACTTTCGATAATGAGATAGTTGAGCGACAGCCAAATTGGCCCGCGCCAATTTGAATTGCCGCCAAATAAATTGGTGGTGGATTCGCCCGGCTCGTAATCCAATTCCCATTGATAGCCCGCCAGGTCTACCATCAACGGCTGCGTATAAATTTTGGAAACGCTGCGCAGTCCAAAGGGCGCGAGAAATTCATTTTCGGCGAGCATATATTCAAGCAAACGACGCAGCTGCTCTGGCTGCATCACCGCAATCAACATGTGCCGCCGCGCCGCCTGCTCTTCTGCCAGCGAGAGGATTGCGATTTTATCTGTTAGGTCGGGGCGATGTTCGCGAAACCATTGTAAATGCGCGAGAAATTCGGGAAAATGACGCAGCGTTTGGATGGGCGCGGTGACGACCGCAATCAGCGGAATCAAACCCACCATCGTGCGCGTCCGAATCGGAATATGTTGACCGTCCGGGCGTCGCAAATGGTCATAGAAAAATCCGTCCGCGTCATCCCAGAGGCGCGCCTCCGTCCGATTGTTCATGGCGTCGGCAATCAATAACGCGTGTTCGACGAATTTGGTCGCCATCGCTTGATAGACCGCATCCTCGCGCGCCAAGTTCAATGCAATCGTCAACATTCGAAAACAAAAAGTCGCCATCCAACTTGTGCCATCCGATTGTTCCAACACGAATCCGGTTGGCAATTTCATATTGCGGTCAAAGAGACCGATATTATCCAAACCGAGAAAGCCGCCTTGAAAAAGATTGTTTGCTTCGGCGTCTTGACGATTGACCCACCAGGTGAAATTGAGCAGCAGTTTCTGAAAAACCATCTCTAACCATTCGTGGTCGCCCTTGCCGGTGACGAGAAATTCATGCTCAAAGATACGCTGCGCCGCCCAAGCGTGCACTGGCGGATTCACATCATTGAAATCCCACTCGTAGGCGGGAATCTGTCCGTTCGGATTCATGTACCATTCGCGCAACATCAACAAGAGTTGGCTTTTGGCGAAATTCAAATCCACCAACGCCAGCGCGACGCAATGGAATGCGAGGTCCCATGACGCGAACCAACAAAATTCCCATTTGTCGGGCATAGAAATCACGTCGGCGGCGTCCAAGTGCTGCCAAGCGCTGTTGCGCCCATCCCAACGCGTCGCGGGCGGCGGCGGTTGCGTAGGGTCGCCTTGCAGCCAACGGCGCACGTTGTAATGATAATATTGTTTTGACCATAACATGCCGGCGAGCGCTTGACGCATCACCAGTTTTTCGTCAGCGCTCAGCGTCGCGGGAATGACCGTCGCGTAAAAATCGTCCGCCTCTTGTTTGCGCGCGGCGAGCGTCGCGTCAAAATCTTTGCCGAGCGCGTCCGCGCGCGCGTTATTCGTAAAACGCAAACGGATGCGCGCGGATTCGCCGCCGTTGATTTTCAAAGCATAGCGCGGCGCGGCTTTGGTGCCATGCTGCGCGGGATTCACCGCCGCCGTTTTGCCGCGCGTAATATAATCGTGAAACGCGTCTTTGACGTACGGCGACGCGTTCGGCGTGCCATATAAACGTTCTGTATTTGTTTCGTTCTCGGTAAACAAAACGTCCGGCGTCGCGTCAAAATATAAATAGCGCGTGCCGCGTTCGGGATGGCGCAATTCGATATACGGCGCAGGATCGCGGACGAGAAAAATATCGCCTTTCGCCGCGGCGTTATCCCACGCCCACAGATTGCGAAACCAAATTGTTGGCAGGAGATCGAGCCGCGCGGCATCCGCGCCGCGATTGCACGCGGTGATTTCAATGAGCAGGTCGTCGGGCGTCGCTTTGGCGTATTCGACAAAAATATCAAAATAGCGCGATTCATCAAACACGCCCGTGTCAAGCAATTCGTACTCGGATTCCGTTTTGCCGCGCCGCCGATTTTCGGCGAGCAGCTGCGTGTACGGATATTCCGCGTGCGGATATTTGTACAAATATTTCATGTACGAATGCGTGGGCGTGGAATCGAGATAGTAATAATATTCTTTGACATCTTCGCCGTGATTGCCTTCGGCGTTGGTCAAGCCAAAGGCGCGCTCTTTGAGAATCGGATCGCGCCCGTTCCACAACGCGAGCGCGAAACAGATGCGTTGATGTTCGTCGCAAATGCCCGCGAGGCCGTCTTCGCTCCACCGATACGCGCGCGAACGCGCGTGGTCGTGCGGCAAATAATTCCACGCGTCGCCATTCGCGGAATAATCTTCGCGCACGGCGCCCCACGCGCGTTCGCTGACATAAGGGCCCCAGAAACGCCACGCCGCGCGCCCCGCGTCCGCTTCCGCCAGCCGCGCTATTTCCGCGTTTCCATTTCGCTGCGTGGTCATCGCGTCTGCCAATGTACACCATCCGCGCCCGCCACGATTAAATCGGTGACGAGTCCGATGAATAAACCATGTTCGACAATGCCCGCGCGCGCGGCTAACGCGTCCGCCAACGCGCGCGCGTCCGCGAGCGGGCCAAAATGACAATCCAAAATTAGATTGCCCGAATCGGTGATGAACCGCGCGCCGTCCGGATTTTGCCGAATGGTGTACGTCGCGCCGAGTGTTTCGAGAAAGCGCGCTTGCGAACGCCAGCCGAAAGGCAGGACTTCGACGGGGACGGCAAAGCGCGTGCCGAGACGCGGCGAAAGTTTCGTTTCATCCACGACAATGATTTCGCGCGCGCTCGCTTGCGCCACGATTTTTTCGCGCAATAACGCGCCGCCGCCGCCTTTGATGAGATTCCACTGCGGGTCCACTTCGTCCGCGCCGTCAATCGTGAGGTCCAAAGTCACCGCCAAATCATCGGACAACATCGGAATGCCGAGCTGCCGCGCAATGGCGTCCGTCGTTTTGGAGGTCGCAAACGCCGCAAGGTCGCGCACTTGGCCCGCGCGCAATAATTCCGCGAGACGGCGCGTCGCGAAAAGCGCGGTGCTGCCGGTGCCGAGGCCAACCTTCATGCCCGATTGGATAAAATCCACCGCGCGCTGCGCCGCCGCTTGTTTGTATGTATTTTGAAGTATAGTTGGTTCGGAATTCATTGGTTTAACGCGAACGCGGTTGAACGCCGTAAAACGCGAAAAAAATCGCGTGTGCGGCAAAGGCGCGTCCAAGCTAGATTCAAGCTGTCGTGATTTTCGCCGCCGCCGTCGCGTCGGTGAGCCAATGCAGTTCGCCTTGCATCGGTTGAACTAGCTGCGCGGGTAAAACATCGGGCTGGTACGGACCGCGTAAAACGTTCCACAAGATTTGCGCTTTGTCCGCGCCTTGAATCAAAAACGCAATGTCGCGCGCGGCATTGATGAGCGGCGCGGTAAAGGTGACGCGCCACGCGCGCAGCGTTTCGACATATTGCGGCACGACCCATCGTTCGCGTTCGCGCAGCGCGGCGGTTCCGGGAAACAGCGACGCGGTGTGTCCGTTATCGCCCAAGCCCAGCAAAATCAAATCGAACGCGGGCGGCGGCGCGCAGCGAAAAAACGCTTGCAGCGTTTGCTCGTATTGCAGCGCCGCGCGCGCAGGGTCATCTTCGCCGCGCAGGCGATAAATATTTTCGCGCGGCAGCGGCGCTTGGTCGAGCAGCGCTTGGCGCGCCATGCGATAATTGCTTTGCGCGTCGTCCGGCGGCACGCAGCGCTCGTCGCCGAAAAAAATATACGTGCGCGACCAATCCAGCCGCGCGCGATATTCCGCCGCGGCGAGGCGCGCATAGATGGGCTGCGGCGTGCTGCCGCCCGACAAGGCGAGCGTGAATCGTCCGCGTGCTGCCTGCGCGCGCGCCGCCGCGTCCGCGATAAAATCCGCCGCGCCGTTGACAAAACTTGAATGGTCGCCCAAGACGTGTAATTGAGACATATTTCGGATTGTTAAAGCGTAAACCTTTTATTCCGCCGGACGAGCTGTCATTCGTCCGAATCGGTATCGGCGCGGCCGCGCATTTGGCGATAACGTTGAATCAAGGCGTTGGTGGAGCTGTCGTGTCGCAACGCGGGCGCGGCGACGCTTTCCAATTCCGGAATGATTTTTTTCGCCAATACTTTGCCCAACTCGACGCCCCATTGGTCGAACGAATCAATGTCCCAAAGCGCGCCTTGCGTAAAGACAGAATGTTCGTACAACGCAATGAGCGCGCCCAATGTCGTGGGCGTGAGTTTGTCCGCGAGAATGACGCTGCTCGGGCGATTGCCCATAAAAGCGCGATGCGGCGCGAGCCAAGCGGGGACGCCTTCCGCCTCGACTTGGGCTATCGTTTTGCCGAATGCCAACGCTTCCGCCTGCGCGAAAATATTGGACATTAAAATATCGTGGTGGTCGCCGAGCGAATCGAGGGGATTGGCGAAACCGATGAAATCGCACGGAATGAGTTTGGTGCCTTGATGAATCAGTTGATAAAACGAATGTTGTCCGTTCGTGCCGGGTTCGCCCCAATAAATGGGCCCAGTTTGATAGGTCGAGATAGATTCTCCAGCCAGTGTCACATGCTTGCCGTTCGATTCCATTGTCAACTGTTGCAAATACGCGGGAAAGCGTTTGAGATATTGCGCGTAGGGCAGAACCGCGACGGTCTGCGCGTCGAGAAAATTATTGTTCCAAACGCCGAGCAAGCCCATCAGCACGGGCAAATTTTGTTCGAATGGCGCGGTCCGAAAATGTTCGTCCAGCGCGTGAAAACCCGCGAGCAGCGCGCGAAAATTTTCGGGCCCGATAGCGAGCATGGTGGATAAGCCGATGGCGGAATCCATCGAATAACGTCCGCCAACCCAATCCCAAAACTCGAACATGTGCGCGGGGTCAATGCCGAATTGGCGCACGGCGTCCGTATTGGTCGAGACGGCGACGAAATGTTTCGCGATCGCGTTTTCGTCGCGCGCGCGCGCGAGGAACCAAGCGCGCGCGGTGCGCGCGTTGGTCATTGTCTCGAGAGTGGTGAATGTTTTGGATGAAATGATAAAGAGCGTTTCATCGGCGGCGAGGTCGCGCGTTGCCTCGATGAAATCGGCGCCGTCCACATTAGAGATGAAACGAAAGGTCAGGTCGCGCGCGCTGTAATATTTTAACGCTTCGTACGCCATCACCGGACCGAGGTCGCTGCCGCCGATGCCGATGTTGAGAACGTTGCGAATGCGTTTGCCCGTGTAACCTGTCCATTCGCCGTCGCGCACGCGTTCCGCAAAAGCCGCCATTTTGTCCAATACGGCGTGGACTTGGGCGACGACATTCACGCCGTCCACAAATATTTTTTCAGCGCGCGGCGCGCGCAGCGCGATGTGCAAAACCGCGCGATTTTCGGTCGCATTGATTTTGTCGCCGCGAAACATCGCGTCGATTTTGGCGCGCAAACCGCGCTCGCGCGCGAGCTGCGCAAGCAGGCGCAGCGTTTCAGCCGTGACGCGCTGTTTGGAATAATCGAGATACAATCCTGCCGCTTGGGCAGTCAGCTGTTTGCCGCGCATCGCGTCTTGCGCGAATAAATCGCGCAGGTGAATCGCGCGGTTAGCTTGATAATGCGCGACGAGCGCGCGCCAGGCAGAGGTTTGAACAAGAGTTGATTCAGTCATTTGAAAGATGCACCGCGTATAGGACGCCGCGCGTTTGTTTGAGCGCGCGTTCGTTTTAGGCGCGGCGTGAAAAATTATTTGCTTGGCAATTCGTGATGTCCGCCAAATTGAAAACGCATCGCGGAAAGGAGCCGGTCCGCGAAATCCGCGTCGCCGCGCGACGAAAATCTTTCGTACAATGCCGTCGTCAGGACCGGCGTCGGCACGCCTTCGTCAATCGCCGCGCGAATTGTCCAGCGTCCTTCGCCCGAATCCGAGACGCGCCCCGCGAATTCGTTCAGTTCCGCGTCTTGGGTCAGCGCGATCGCCGTGAGATCGAGCAGCCATGACGCGATGACGCTGCCGCGCCGCCATACTTCGGCAATGTCGGCGAGATTTAATTCGAATTGATAATCTTCGGGATGGCGCAAGGGCGTTATTTCCGCGCTCGTCGTTTGGCCCGTTTTGCCGATGGCGGCATTTTTGAGAATATTCAGCCCTTCGGCGTACGACGCCATGATGCCGTATTCGATGCCATTGTGCGTCATTTTGACAAAGTGTCCCGCGCCGTTCGGCCCGACATGCAAGTAACCTTCTTCCGCTGTGCCGCCCAGTTTATCGCGCCCCGGCGTGCGTTCAAGCTGGCCGCGACCGGGCGCGAGCGTTTTGAAAAGCGAGTCAAGATATTGCGCCGCGTCCGCTGGTCCGCCAATCATCATGCAATAGCCGCGTTCCAAGCCCCATACGCCGCCGCTCGTGCCGACATCCAGATAATAAATTCCCTTTGCCGCCAATGTTTGCGCGCGGCGTATATCGTCAATATAGTACGAGTTGCCGCCGTCAATAACAATATCGCCCGCGTTCAAACGCGCGCTCAACGCTTGCAAGGTGGAATCTACAACGGCGGCGGGCAGCATCATCCAAACCACTTTGGGCGTGCGCAATTTGTCAATGAATTCATCCAGCGTGGTCGCGCCCAGCGCGCCTTCGTCCGCCAACGCTTGAACGGCGGCGGAGTCGCGGTCGTACACCACGCATTCATGTCCGCCGCGCAACAAACGCCGCGTCATGTTTGATCCCATGCGTCCCAAGCCAATCATTCCTAATTGCATTTCAATCTCTCCTTGACATTCTAACCTTTGTCGGAACCCATCGAATGAAATTTGCTGTGGTGATTATTCACATCGGCTCCGGCTGAAAAAAGCGCTGGCGCAAAGAAATAGTTTCAAAATAAATAACTGATGTTACGCAGTGGTAGGGCAAATTTGAAATTTGCCGTACGTTCGCGCGCTATTTTTTAGCGCATATGCGTAACGTGAGTAAATAATACATGAATCAAGGCATTCGTTCAAACGCGCGCGCGCTGAATAATTCACGCGCAATAGTTCAATCCCTCCGCTAAACGCGCGACAAATTTCAAATTTGCCATACGTTTGCCGGGGCATTGCAAGCTGTCAATTTATGAAATAAAAAAACCGCGCAGTTCGCTGCGCGGTTTGTGGTCTTTCGCTTGGCTTGCAAGTCAAGGCCGGCGTTCCCAACGCGGCTCGTACGCTTGCAAGACGCGCATGTAATTAGCGCGCTCGTACGCCGCGGGCTGCGCGACATTTTTGTAACTCATGCTGCCGCGCATCTGTTGAATCGAATCGTATTCGTGGTCTTGCATCCATAATTCCAGACTGGCGCGCAGCGCGCTCAAATAATTGATGCCGCGTTCCAGCAGCGCCGAAGTCATCATCGCGACGTTCGCGCCCGCCATCATGCATTTCAAAACATCTTCGGCGGTATGCACGCCGCCCGTGACCGCGAGGTCGGTTTCGATGCGTCCGTACACCATCGCCACCCACTGCAAGCGCAAACGTAATTCATTGGAATGCGACAGCGTGAGCGATGGCACGACTTGGAGCGCTTCCAAATCGAAATCGGGTTGATAAAAGCGATTGAATAAAACTAGACCGTCCGCGCCCGCCCAAGCGATGCGCTGCGCCATATTCGCGAACGCGGTAAAAAAGTGCGGCAGTTTGACGGCGACCGGAATCGTCACGCTCTTTACCACTTCGCGCACCAAATCAAGATACATCTGCTCGAGCTCTTGGCTGGATTGCGTGGGGTCAGCGGCAACGTAATACACATTCAGCTCTAACGCGTCCGCGCCCGCTTGTTGAATTTCGCGCGCGTATTCAATCCAGCCGCCGGTAGAGAACCCGTTCAATGAGCCGATGATGGGGATGCTCACCGCTTGCTTGACTTTGACGAGATGTTCGAGATAACCTTCCGCGCCGCGATTATAGCCAAGCATTTCGGGAAAATACGAAATGGCTTCAACGAAACTTTCGCTGCCGTAATTGAGATAATGGTCGAGCGCGTGACTCTCGCGCGCGATTTGTTCTTCAAACAGCGAATGCAGCACGACCGCCGCCGCGCCCGCGTCTTCCATGCGTTTGATATTGTCCACTTTTTGTGTCAACGGCGACGACGAAGGCACCAGTGGATTTTTGAGGGCAAGCCCCAGATACGTCGTTGTTAGGTCAAGCATGGCTAGAAAAGTTCCAAGTTAAAAGCCGCAAGCTAAAAGCCCTTTGTATTCCGAACGCTTTTAGCGCGGGCTTTTTACTTTTTACCTATATCCTTTCCATTCGCGTATGCCAGCTGTTCGTACAATGCCCAACGTTTTGCCACATCCTGTTTGCCGAGCGCGAGTAATTTTTCCGCCGCGAGTTCATTGCTCTGTTTCAACATCGTATAGCGCGTTTCATTGTACACATAATCTTCCAACGGCAGCGATGGCGCTTTGGAATCCAACTGCAACGGATTTTTTTCCTGGTCCGCCAGACGCGGGTCGTAGCGAAAGAGGGGCCAATAACCCGACGCGACGGCGGCTTTTTGTTGGTCGAGACCGTGCGCCAAATCATAGCCGTGCGCGATGCAGTGTGAATAGGCAATGATGAGCGATGGCCCGTCATACGCTTCCGCTTCGAGAATCGCTTTGACCGTTTGCGCGTCGCTCGCGCCCATTGCCACGCGCGCGACGTAAATCGAGCCGTACGTCATCGCCAACATTGCCAAATCTTTTTTCGCCGTCGGTTTGCCGCCCGCCGCGAATTTGGCGACCGCGCCGCGCGGCGTGGCTTTGGACATTTGTCCGCCGGTATTGGAATAGACTTCGGTGTCCAATACAATCACATTCACATTGCGTCCCGATGCCAACACATGATCGAGGCCGCCGTACCCAATATCGTACGCCCAACCGTCGCCGCCGACAATCCACACCGATTTTTTGACAAAGATATCGGCGATGGACAAGAGATGCCGCGCGCGTTCGCTTAGCGGATCGTTGGGCGCTTGAGCGATGAACGCGTCCAGTTTTTCCTTGAGCGCTTGCGCGCGCCCGCGCTGTTGGAGAAGCTCCGCCTCGTTAGTTTGCGCTGCGTTCATCAAGCCGTCCACCAAGGTCGCGCCAACGATGGATGCGAATTGCGGCAAAAGTTCGCGCGCGAATTCGAGGCGCTTGTCGAGCGTGAGTCGAAAACCGAGACCGAATTCCGCGTTATCTTCGAATAATGAATTGGACCACGCGGGTCCGCGCCCTTCCGCGTTATACGTCCACGGCGTTGTCGGCAAGTTGCCGCCGTAAATCGAAGAGCAGCCCGTCGCGTTCGCCACATACGCGCGATCGCCAAACAACTGCGTGATGAGTTTCAAATACGGCGTTTCGCCGCAGCCCGAGCACGCGCCAGAAAATTCAAACAGCGGCTGCAAGAGTTGATGGTCTTTGACGAGATGCGTATTCACCTGCGCGCGGTCCATCTCGGGCAGCTGCATAAAGAAATCCCAATTCGCGTTTTCTTGTTCGCGCAGCGGCGGCTGCGGCTTCATATTAAGCGCTTTCAAACGCGTCTCGCTCTTGTTCTTGACGGGACATACTTCGACGCACAAAGTGCAGCCCGTGCAATCTTCGGGCGACACCTGAAGCGTGTATTGTAAACCTTCAAATTCTTTCCAACGCGCGGGGACATGCTTAAAAGCGGCGGGCGCGCCTTCCAACTGTTTGGGGTCATAAACTTTGGCGCGAATGACCGCGTGCGGACAAACGAAAACGCATTTGCCGCATTGAATGCAAATTTTTTCGTCCCAGACCGGAATTTCGAGCGCGATATTGCGTTTTTCCCATTGCGCGGTGCCGCTCGGATACGTGCCATCCACCGGCAGCGCGCTCACGGGCAACATATCGCCGCGCCCCGCGATAATTTCGGCGGTCACATTTTGAACGAACGCGGGCGCGCCCGCCGCGACCGGCGGCCGCAAATCGAACGCGCTGGTCACGCGCGTCGGCAGCGCGACCTCGTACAACTGCGCCAGCGTCGCGTCCACCGCCGCGAAATTTTTCTCGACGACGACTTTACCGCGCTTGCCGTATGTTTTTTCAATCGAATGTTTAATCGCCGCCAACGCTTCGGCGCGCGGCAAGACGCCGCTGATGGCAAAAAAACAGGTTTGCATCACCGTATTGATGCGCCCGCCCATCCCCGTCTCGCGCGCGACCTTGTACGCGTCAATCACATAAAATTTGAGTTGTTTGGCTAAAATCGTTTGCTGCGCGCTGCGTGGCAAACGTTCCCACACTTGGTCCGGTCCGAATGGACTATTGAGCAAAAAGGTCGCGCCCGGTTCCGCGACATGCAGCATTTCAAAGCGTTCGAGAAAATTGAACTGGTGACACGCGACAAAATTCGCGGAACGAATCAGATAGGATGAATGAATCGGTTTGGGGCCAAAGCGCAAATGCGACGTCGTGGTCGAACCCGATTTTTTGGAATCGTACACAAAATAACCTTGCGCGTACAACGCGGTTTCGTCGCCGATGATTTTGATGGAATTTTTGTTGGCGCCCACCGTGCCGTCCGCGCCGAGGCCGTAAAAAATCGCGCGCGTCGTCGCGGGGTCTTCCGTCGAAAAGTTCGGATCAAAGTCGAGCGAGGTATGCGATACATCATCGTGGATGCCGATAGTGAAATGATTTTTGGAATTCGGTTTGTTTAATTCGTCAAAAATGCCTTTGACCATCGCGGGCGTAAATTCTTTGGACGCCAAACCGTAACGACCGCCAATCACGCGCGGCAGCGGGCGCGTGCCATCCGCGCTTTCCATTAACGCGGTCACAACATCTTGATACAACGGTTCGCCCGCGCTGCCCGGTTCTTTGGTGCGGTCCAACACCGCGAGCCGTTTCACGCTAACGGGCAACGCTTTTAGAAAATGCGAAACGCTGAATGGACGAAAGAGATGCGTTTTTAATACGCCGACTTTTTCGCCGCGCGCGTTCAGATATTCCACCGTTTCTTGCGCGACTTCGGCGCCTGACCCCATAATCACGATTACGCGTTCCGCGTCGGGCGCGCCGACATAATCAAACAAATGATATTGGCGTCCGACGCGCGCGGCGAATTGGTCCATCGTGTCTTGAATAATTTGCGGCAACCGCGCGTAAAATGGGTTCACCGTTTCGCGCGCTTGAAAATAAACATCGGGATTTTGCGCCGCGCCGCGCATGAACGGATTATCGGGCGATAACGCGCGCGCGCGATGCGCGCGCACGCATTCGTCGTCAATCATGTGACGCATGTCGTCCGCGTCGAGCTGTTCGATTTTCATCACTTCGGACGAGGTGCGAAAACCGTCAAAGAAATGCAAAATCGGCACGCGCGCTTTTAAGGTCGCCGCGTGCGCGATGAGCGCGAGGTCCATCGTTTCTTGCACGCTGTTGGAACAGAGCAGCGCCCAGCCCGTCGCGCGCGCCGCCATCACATCTTGATGGTCGCCAAAAATTGAAAGCGCTTGCGCCGCCAACGCGCGCGCGGCAATGTGAAACACGGTTGGCGTGAGCTCGCCCGCGATTTTATACATATTGGGCAGCATCAAGAGCAGGCCTTGACTCGCGGTAAATGTCGTGGTCAGCGAACCGGTTTGCAGCGCGCCATGCACGGCGCCCGCCGCGCCGCCTTCGCTTTGCATTTCGACGACGAGCGGCGTGGTGTCCCAAATATTTTTCTTGTTTTCGGCAGACCATTGGTCCGCCCATTCACCCATCGCCGACGACGGGGTAATCGGATAAATCGCGATGACTTCGGATACATGATGCGCAATATACGCGGCAGCTTCATTAGCATCGAGTGTGACCATGCTTCGTGACATTTCAAATTCCTCCAAGCGCAAACATTAATTTAATGGAATATGGCAACTCAAATCAATGTGAAATTCGCCCCAGAGCGAATTCCTAATTTGTTTGCGGACCCAAGCTCTTTCGGATTTTTGGAAACCCGAAAGGGCTGCCCACAAGTCAACGCGGAATCTCTAATTCATTTTCTTGACGTTTATATTATGCGCGGGAATGACGCGCGACGACAGGGACAGATGCCCCAAGGACTGTGGCAGAATGACATCGGCGCGGAGCGCAGAATACATTTATTTTCGTCGCGTGTGTATTGATTTGCGTTGCAATGAGGTCAAAAAACCGTTGCGCGCGCGCAAGAATCGCGCGGAAATAGCGCGCGGCGAGGACTTGAACGCGCGTTACGCCGCGCGCTCAATACAAAAATTCGCGCACGTCATAATGCGAAATTTTCGGCGCGTTTGGCGCGGCGGCAAATTGAAACCCCGCGCGCATTTCCTGTTGCTGACGTTCCATGTCCGCGGGAGTGAGCGCGTGAATGCCCGCATTTTGCGCCAACGCGGTGTAGGTCGAGTCGGGGTAATCCACCAATTCCGAAAAATAAATCAAGTCGTCTTGGCTGAGCGACAGCGCGTTGACCAACCGAATCGTTTCGCGCACATGGCTCGCGTCATATTCTTTGCCGCCCGCGCCAATCAAAATGATAATACCGACCGCGACGCCGCCTTTTTTGAGTTGCGTCGTCAATGCGCGTACATCTTCCGGCTGGCTCGGCTTGCCCAAGAATTTCAACAACGACGCAGCGCCGCTTTCCAAACCGATATACACGCGCCGCAGCCCTCGTTCCGCCAGCGCGGCAAACGTTTGCGTCGTTTTGCGTTTGGTCGTGAATGCGTCAATGAACGAATAAATGCCATCGAACCAGACCGAACGCGCGGCTTGCCATTCGCGGCGCGCCGCGCTCGTCAAACCGCGCGGCATGATTTCAAATTCCGCGTTCACCGCGTCAAACATTTCGATTAACTGGGGTTGCGGTAAAATCAACGCGTTCGCGTCGCCGAGAAAAATGCTGCGTCGCAGCGTTATGCCCGCGCCGAAAAAAGCGCGCACGCCCGCGAGATGTTTCCGAAATTCGGCGATGGTTTTCGCGTGAAAACGACGGTCGCGGTACAAACCGCAAAACGCGCATTCGTTGTACGAGCATCCTTCCGTCGCTTGCAAATACAACGCGAGATATTGGTCGGGCGGCAAAATCGAAACAGGATGATACAATTTACGGAACGCGGCGCGCTCGGCTTGCAACCGCGCAAACGAATACGTTCCGATGCGCGCGAGCGCATCCGCGAATTCTGGCGGCAGCGGTTCCGCCAAGCGCGCGGGCAGCGCGCGCGCGAATTCATACGCGCGCGTTTCAAGCGCTTGAATTTCGTCTGTCGTCAACATGCGCCGTTGGCGACTGCGCAGCGTATGCGCCGCGCCGCGCGCCTTTTCCAAGATTTGATTGTCGAGCGAACGGCGATAATTTTTCTCGTCGTAAAATACGCCGACCAAACGTCCCGCCGCGTCAAAAGTGTACGATTCGTTTTCGTTTTGCATCAGCGCGCTGGATTCATTCCGCGCATTAAAAATGATGCGCTGTCCATCCCGCGTGACGCGTTTTAAAATGCTCATTGCTTTAATTCGTTAACGCGATATTTTTTGTTTGCATCAAACCCAATTCTTTGCTTGCGTAAAGGAAAAGCGTATGCCTGCTCTCGACGAGATTCAGATTCTTGATTTATCGCGACTCTTGCCCGGACCGTACGCCACCCAGTGGTTGGCGGATTTGGGCGCAGAGGTCATCAAAGTGGAACGTCCGCCCGAAGGCGATTACGCGCGCGGGATGCCGCCGTATTACGCGCGCGACGCCGAACATTCGGAAGGCGCGATTTTTTGGCGCAATAATCGCGGCAAAAAAAGCGTCGCGCTCGATTTCTTTGCCGCGTCCGGACGCGAGATTCTCTTAAGGTTGTGCGAACGCGCCGATGTGCTGCTTGAATCGTTTCGCCCCGGTGTGATGGCGCAGCGCGGTTTGGATTACGCCAGCGTGCGCGCGCGCAATCCGCGTTTAATTTACTGTTCGCTCAGCGGCTATGGGCAAAACGGGCCATACCGCGACCGCGCGGGCCACGATTTGAATTATCTCGCGTTGGCGGGAATTTTGAAAATGAACGGCGCGCCAAATTCCGCGCCCATTCCCTTGCCCGTCCAAGTCGCGGACCTCGCGGGCGGAATGCAGGCGGCGTTGCGAATTGTCGCCGCGTTGGTGGAACGCGAACGCAGTGGCGCGGGGAAATTTCTCGACATCGCGTTATTCGACGCGGCGGTGGATTGGAGTCAAACCATTCTGGGCGCGTGTTATCGCGCCACCGACGAAAATCCGACGCGCGGCGCGACGCCGCTCACGGGCGCGTATCCGTGTTACAACATTTATGAAACGGCGGATGGCGAATTTATGGCGCTTGCCGCGCTAGAACCCAAATTTTGGCGCGCGTTTTGCGATGGGGTTGCGCGCGCGGATTTGTTGGAGCTGCAGTTTGACGCGGACGCCCGCGCGCGCGTCGCGGAACTTTTTAAACAGCGCACGCGCGCGGAATGGGTTGCGCTGGCGGAACAAATAGATTGTTGTCTTGAACCGCTGCTCGATGTGGACGAAACGTACGCGCTGCCCCAAACGCTAGCGCGCGCGTTGATCCAAGAGGAACGGAACGCGCCGCGTTTGGGACAGCATACGCGCGAAATTTTGCGTCGCGCCGGTTATACTGAATCCGAGCTGCAGGCATTGCAAACGGCTGAAATTATTGGCGCGGCTGAGGCATGAATCAGCGCGGACGCCGCGCGCCAAAAAAAATGGGCATACGTCAGCGCATGACTGTATGCCCGAAATATTCGCGCGCGTTCAAATAATCAATGTTCGATGACGCGCGGCAGCGTTTTGGCTTCGGCGACCCACTTTTCCACTTGCGAAAGCGATGGCACGGCGCGCACCAAATTCTTTTGGTTCGCGGTCTCGGTCAATTTCGCGTGTAAATTCGCCGGCACGCGCTTGGCTAATTCCACCACGGTATCCACGCCAGCTTGGTGCAAGAGTTCGGAATATTCTTCGCCGACGCCCTTGATGCGCGCCAGGTCCGCCATATTGACCCAATTCAAAAGCAATGTGCCGCTGATGCCGGTCGCCGCTTCCAACTCGGCGCGCCCTTTGGGTTTGGCGCCTTTGGCGAGCAAATCTTCGGCGGTCGCAATGCCTGCCGCATTTAGTTTTTCTTTGTAAACCGGTCCAATGCCTTCGATGTCAATAATGTCCATGCTCTCGTCTCCTATAAGATTTTTTTGCGAACCCGCCTAGCGAGGTCGTCTGCGTAGAAAAGCGTTCGCAAGTGAACTCTACTTGATAACGCCGCTTTGAAGAATGCGTCTACGCGATTTTATGTTGCTTGAACGCTAGTCTAAACCAAATTCACGAATTTGTCATGCGCGTTTTTTGCGCGCTAAACTTTGTACAACACATCCATGTAGCGTTTCAATAAATCGCTCACGACGCCGCGCAGCGGCAAATTCGCGGCGAGACCGTACACCGGCGCCATTTCGCCCTTGTCCTCTGGATGCGCTTTGACGTACGCCACCGCGTCGCGCAAATCATTGTTAAACCGTTCCGCGACGCCCGGCAGCGTGTGCCGCTGCGTCAACGCGATATGCGCTGCCGCCGGTTTGTGCAAGCCATTCAAACTCCAGCCGCGTTTTGTCATCGCATCCATCACTTGATAAATATTCAATTTGTCCGACGCGAACGCAATCACCCATAACGGTTCGCCCAAAATTTTTAATTCGGGAATGGCGCGCAGTCCGTTTTTGATTTTCGTCGCGGTTTCCAAAATCACGCGGGTGGCGTCCAGATAACCTTGCGCGCCAATCGAGACCATCGCCGCCCACGCCGTCGCGCTCAATGCGCCCGGACGACTGCCCGCGAACGTCGGCGAAAAATAAAGTCCGCCGCTCCAATCCGCCGCCGTGTAATATTGATAATGCCGCAGCGCGCGCCCGCGATATAAAACGACCGATGTGCCTTTGGCGGCATAACCGTATTTGTGCGTGTCCGCCGACATCGAAGTCACGCCGCGCAATCGAAAATCGAACGGCGGCACGGGATACCCCAATTTTTCCGCAAAGGGCAGAACGAATCCACCCAAACACGCGTCGGTATGAAAACCGAACTCGTGCGCGCGCGCGAGTTCGGACAATTCTTCCAGCGGATCTATCGTGCCGTATGGAAAACAGGGCGCGCTGCCGATGAGCGCGATTGTGTTCTTGGTAATGGCGCGTCGCGCCGCGTCCACATCCGCGCGCATGTCGTCGCGCAAAGGAATGTGAATGAGTTTGAGATTGAAATATTGCGCGGCTTTATCGAATGCGGCATGCGCGCTGACGGGCGCGATGATTTCAGGCGCGGTGATGCCCTTTTTCTCGCGCGCGAAATCGCGGTACGTTTTCATCGCCAGCAAAATACTTTCGGTTCCGCCCGATGTGACCGTGCCGACGATTTCGTTCGCGTCGTTTTGCGGCGTCGCGCCGGCGCCCAACAAACGCGCGGTCATGGAAACGATTTCGGCTTCGAACTTGGAGGTGGACGGAAATACGTCGGCGTGCAGCGGATTGCTTTGCGAATTGAGCGCGTACACGCGATTGAGAAAATCAATGTACGTCGTGTCGCCGTGATACACCGCGCCCGAGACAAAACCTTCTTGCCATTTGCCGCGCTCGCGCGCGTTCAGTTGTTCCAGCTCGTCCAAAAGCAATTCGCGGTCCACGCCGCGCGCGGGCAACTCGGCGTACGCGGGAAATTCGCGCGCGTACGGTTTCAGCGCCGGCTCTAATTCGCGCAACATACTCGCGAATTCTTGTTCCATCCGCGCGTCTACGCCGGGCAGCGTTTTGAGAGTTTTTTCCGCCTTCTGCATTACGCGCGGATGGGCGCGGTTCAACCATTGAAATAATTTGTTCAGCATGTTTATATTTTTATCGCATGATTCGGCGCGGCGGCGTCTATCCATTCAACCGCCGATAGATTTTTTGATTCGCCGCGTATAAATTCAAAAATTCCGCGAACAATTCATCGTATATTTTGCGATGCGCGGGGTTCGGCGCAAACCTGTTTTGGAGCGCCACCTGCGCGGGAATTTCGTCAATTTGGAGCCAACCTAACGACAGCGCCGCGAGCAATGCAACGCCGCGCGCGTTCGCCTGCACCGGCTCGCGGACTTGGCGAATTTCGCAATTCAACACGTCCGCGAAAATTTGACACCATACGTCCGAATTCGCGCCGCCGCCGATAAAATTCAAATATTCGATTTTGCGCGCGCAAAATTTTTCCACCGCGTCGCGCAACCAGCGCGCGTTGTATGCCACGCCTTCCATCACCGCGCGAATCAAATGCGCCCGCGTCGTTTGCAGCGATTGATTGAAAAAGCCGCCGCGCACGCTGTGATTTTCGACGGGCGTGCGTTCGCCGTACAGCCACGGCGTGAAAATCAATTTGTCGCTGCCGGCTGACACGCGCGCCGCCAGCGCGTCGAACGCGCGATACGCGCCTTCCGGCTTGGGCGTCTTTAATGCATCGTCGGGATAAAATAAATTATCGCGCAAATACGTCAGACACGCGCCCGCCGTCTCTTGTTCGTTCGTGAGCAAATAACGGTTTGGCAGCGCGGAAGGCAGCGACGCCATGTTGTGCGCCAAATCGGTTTTTTTGAACGGCACATGACAGCACAGCCACGCCGAGGTGCCAATGTACAAATGCGCGTCAAAGTCGCGCGTCGCGCCCGAACCGATGGCGGCGGATTGAATATCGGGCGTTCCCATCACGACGCGCACATCCGCGCGCAAACCAAATTCGCGGGCGATGGCGGGCGTAATCGTTCCCAACAGCGTATGCGGCGCTTGCAGGTCCGGCATTTTTTCGCGCGCCACGCCGACGAAATTCAATAACCGCGCGTCGTAATCCACGCGCGCGATATTCCGATTGTCCGTCACCCAATGCAAAATGATGGAATCGTAACCCGCCGCGAATTTGCCCGTGAATCTCAAATTGAGATAATCTTTCGGTTCGAGAAATTTGTGCGCGGCGTTGTAAATTTCAGGTCGTTCGTTTTTAAGCCATAGAATATGCGCGATGGAATCTTTGCCCGAACGCGTGGGGACGCCGCCCGTTTTACGCAGCCACGCCATGAGACGCCGCGCGTTGTAACCTTCGATTGCGATGCCGCCGCCCGCGACCTGTTTGATGTACGGCGCGCCGCGCGCGTCCATCCAAATAATGGCGTTGTGAATGGCGTTGCCCGCGCGGTCAACCGGCACGGTCCCTGACCATTGCGTCGTGCAAGCGAGCGCGGCGATGTCTTGCGCGCGCGCGCGATTTTGCGCGAGCAAGCGTTTTGTCGCGCGCGCAATCGCGTCCCACCAATCGTCGGGATTTTGTTCCGCGCCGCCATTGGGCAGCAAAATCACATTTTGCGTTTCTTGTTCGCACGCGAGAATTTCGCCGCGCGCGGTTACGAGCGCGACTTTGAGCGCGGACGTTCCTAAATCAATCGCAAGAATGATTGGTTGTGACACGAGCGTTTCCTTGACGAGTATGGGAATTTTGGGGTATGTTCAATCAAACCGATTATGATTACACTGTTAACGCAGTGTCGTCAATGTAAAACAACTGTCAAATTTTCGAGGAGTATCGAATGTCATCTCAACGCGCATTTGGCGCATTTTGCTTGGCGTTATTCGTTTTGTTTTTGGGTTGGCTGCGCGCGGCGGATGCCAATCCGCGCAATCTGCCGCTTGGCGCGGCGGCGTTCGCGAATTACGATATCGGCGCGCCCGTCTTGACCGATTTGTGGGTGAACCCCGTCGGCGGCAATGATAATAACAGCGGCGCCACGCGCGCGCAAGCGCTGCGCACCATTAACGCGGCGTGGGGTAAAATTCCGCGCGGGACGACGCTCAACACAACCGGCTATCGCATCCTGTTAGTCGCGGGCGATTACGCTGAATCGAATTTTCCGACCTATTGGGAGCAGCGTTATGGCACATTCAACTTTCCCATCATCTTGCAATCCGCCGACGCGCCGCGTTCCGCGCGTTTGCTCGGCAATATCAATATGTACGACACGCGTTATTTTTATTTGCTGAATGTGACCATCGCCAATGCGGGCGACGTATTTCACTGCGAATTGTGCGACCATCTTTTGATTCGTAACAGCGTGTTGACGGGCGGCAATCGGGACGCGCAAGAAACGCTCAAGGTCAATCAATCGCAATACGTTTACATTCAAGACAGCGAGTTGGCAGAGGCATGGGACAATACGATTGATTTTGTCGCGGTGCAATACGGCGCGGTGACAAACAATAAAATTCACGCGAGCGGCGATTGGTGCATGTACTTGAAAGGCGGTTCCGCGTATTTTCGCGTCGAAGGCAATGAACTTTACGATTGCGGCACAGGCGGCTTTACGATGGGGCAAGGCACGGGCTTTGAATTTATGCGTTCACCGTGGCTGCATTACGAATCGTATGACGTGAAATTCGTCAATAATGTCGTTCACGATACGGATGGCGCCTGCTTTGGCGCGAACGGCGCGTACAATGGTTTGTTCGCGTACAACACCTGTTACCGCGTCGGCGCGCGTTCGCACGTCATCGAAGTGGTCTTTGGCTTGCGCGGCTGCGACGGCAACGCGCCCCAGTGCAACGCCAATCGTAACGCGGGCGGCTGGGGCAGCGCGCAAAATGGCGAGCAGCCGATTCCTGACCGCAATGTATTTATCTACAATAATCTTATCTATAATCCCGCGGGCTTTGCAAGTCAATGGCAGCATTTCGCGATCTATGGCCCGCGCACGCCCGCCAACGGCACAAATATTCCCTCGCCCGCGCGCACGGATACTAACTTGAAAATTCGCGGCAACGTAATTTGGAATGGCTCCGCCGACCATCCGCTCGGCATCGAAGACGCTTCGGAGGGCTGCCAGCCATCGAATCCAACGTGCAATGCCGCGCAGCTGCGCGCGGATAATGCTATCAACACGATTCAGCCGCAGTTGATAAATCCCGACGGCGGCAATTTTCATCCGACTGTCGGAAGCAATCTATTCGGCGTGACGACGTACTCGATTCCCGATTTTGTTTGGAGCGACGCGCCGCCGACGCCCGCCGTGCCTATTGGCACGCTGAGCAATGCGGTGCCGCTTGACCGTGATGGCAGCGCGCGCGCAGATTCAGCGCCGCCCGGCGCGTACGCGTTCGCCAACGCGCAGCCAACCCCGACTCCTACGATGACGCCTGGCGCAGCGCCTTCGCCGACACCGACGCCCACCCCGACTTTGCCCGGCAGCTGCATCGCCAAACCGTCCGCGCCAATTTTGACTTTGCCCGCCGATGGCGCGCATATCGGCAAACGTCGCGTTAAATTGACGTGGCAAACGACAGCTTGCGCCGAGAATTATCGCGTGCAAATGCGCCGCGATGCCAAAAAGGGCGCGCCCGTTTTTCCCGTAACGACGACGCTCAACACAACTTTTAAAACGCCGCCACTCGTCGCCGGACACGTTTATTTTTGGCGCATCCGCGCGTGCAATTCGTACGGCTGCGCCAAATCAGCGTGGCGTTCGTTCACGCGCCCCTAAATTCATGCCCGCCAAGAATTTGCCATCGCAACTGCCCGCGCAGCGCGGCACGTACGCGCTCGAACTCGCTCTGCCGCGCGCGACGCGCATTCAAATCGGCAAGCTGGACGCGTTCGATTTTCCGCGCGGCTATTACGTCTATGTCGGCAGCGCGCGCGGCGCGGACGGCCTGTATGCGCGCGTGGCGCGGCATCAGCGCGCGCATAAAAAATTGCGGTGGCACATTGATTATTTGCGCGCGTTCGCAAAACCGATGCGCGTGTGGTATTCCACAAACGCGCGGGATGATGAATGTGTCTGGGCGAACGCGTTGACAAATTGCGCGGCGTAAATTTCAAAACGCGTTTGGGCGCAAAAAAAACGCCGCGTCCAAATGGCGCGACGTTATCAGATCATTCCAGCGCGGGTAATGTTTCCATTCCCAAACGTTTCGCTTCGCGCGCGACGATTTCCTCTAACGCGCGCGCGAGGTCTGCATCCATTTGACGCGGCGTTAATTCGCGCTCCAATTTTTCGGTTTGCGCGCGGGCGCGGGTGATGGTGTCTTGCTTGCCTGCCGCGAGCCATGTCCGCCGTGTCACGCGGTCTACGACGGACGAATGTTGAATTTGGTCGAGCCGAAAACGCTCAAACGTTTGCGCGGAATCGAGAAACGTGCCGCCGGGACCAATCGCGCGCAATGCGTCCAACGCGAAAGCGCCATCCTCCACCCGTCCAATTCCTTCCACCGTTTTGCGCGCCATCGCAATTATTTCGGCGTCCGCAATCATTTTTTCAATGCTGAACGCCGCCGCGCTGTCGAGCAAACCCGCGCCGCTCATCATGTTCACGCCCGCGAGCGCGCCCATCAGCGCGCTCATGCCCGTCTCCCAACCCGCTTGCATATCCGCGACTTTGGTGTCGGACAGACCCAAATAGCCGTGCGTAGGCAAACCCAAATATTTCGCGATTTGCGCCGCCGCGCACGATAACATCGAGCTCTCTAACGCGCCCAGTGGCGTCACGCCCATTCGCATATCAAAAATCGCGGGCGCGCCGCCAAAGACTAATGGCGCGCCCGCTTGCGCGCACTGATGCAAAACGATGCCGCTCAAATTTTCCGCAATGTGCTGCGTGAGCGAACCAATCAGCGTAATCGGCGCCGCCGCGCCCGCGAGCGGCACCGCCACAAATTGTATCGGAATAAAATGGCGCGCCCCTTCGATGATATTCGCGCTCGTGTTGTCGCTCCATTGCAAGGGGGGGGTGGGGCATACGTCAAAGACAGCGCGCGGTTTATGACGCAGCGCGTCATCGCCGCCGCGCGTCACGCTCAACAATTCACGCATCACCTGCATCGTATCCACCGCGAACGCGCCCGTCACCACCGGTTTGTCCGAACAACGCAAACATAAATATAAGCGATACAAATCCGCCATGTCGCCCGGCACGTCTTGCGGAATAAACGCGGTGCTTAACGCGTCGAACGCGGGCAGCGCGTCGGCAAGGCGCGCGTAGCGACAAAAGTCGCGCGTATTTGGCGCGCGATAATCGTGCGTTACGCTGTCATACATCCATAGCGCCGACGAGCCAGGGTCGAAATGAATCGCGTCGCCGCCGTACTGGACGGTAGGATTGCCTGACGCATCGCGCAAAAAAAATTCGCGCGGCGCGGAGCGCAACGCGCGCTCGATCAAGTCGCGCGAAAGGCGCGCCGTCAACGTTTCAAAATTCACCTGCGCGCCAAAATCGGCGAGCAGGTCCAGCGCGGGCGTCCATTGAAAAATAACACCGGGATTTTCGAGAATGGCAAACGCTTCGTCGAGAATTTGCGGAATCAATTCAGGCGCGACCATTTCAATTCGTGGACGGAACATACGAAACTCCTTTTAGCTCCCAAGCCTTTTAGCGCTTGCTAATTCTTGGAAACAAAAAATCATGCGTGAATTATAAACGCAAGCTAACGCCGTGCCGTATCCGCGTATAATAGGGTCGTGACTGAACCGATTGTCGTCATCGGCGCGGGCCCCGCGGGTTTGATGACGGCGCAAGCGCTGGCGGAAAAAAACTTGCGCGCGGAAATTTTCGACGCGATGCCTTCGCCCGCGCGCAAATTTTTGATGGCGGGGCGCGGCGGTTTGAATCTCACACACAGCGAACCGTTTGAAAAATTCGTGACGCGCTATGGCGAATCAAGCGCGCGGCTCGCGCCGTATTTGCGACAATTCGGACCGGACGACGCGCGCGCGTGGGCGGACGCGTTGGGCGCGAATACTTTTGTCGGCACTTCGAATCGCGTTTTTCCGCGCGCCCTGAAAGCAAGTCCGCTGCTGCGCGCATGGTTGAAACGTTTGAATGACGCGGGCGTCGTATTTTATATGCGCCACAAGTGGCGCGGCTTGGCGCGGCAAAACGCGAATGAAAAAACGCGCGCGCTTGTTTTCGATACGCCAAACGGCGAAAAAATCATTCACGCGCGCGCGGTCATTCTTGCGCTCGGCGGCGGCAGTTGGGCGAGACTTGGTTCCGATGGCGCATGGACTGCCGCGCTGCAAGAATGCGGCATTCCGATTCAGCCGCTGCGTCCCGCGAATTGCGGCTTTATCGTCGCGTGGAGCGACGCGTTTCGACAGCGCTTTGAAGGCGCGCCGGTTAAAACCGTCGCGTTGACGTTTCAAGATTTTACGCAGCGCGGCGAATTTGTCATTACCCGCGCGGGCATCGAAGGCAATTTGATTTATGCGGCATCGGCGCGGCTGCGCGAGGCGCTCGAACGCGACAGCGCGACGATTGCGCTTGACTTGGCGCCCGACCGTTCACAAACTTGGCTCGCGCGAAAATTGGAAACGCCGCGCGGCAAACGTTCGCTCGCGACGCAGCTCGAAAAAACAGTTGGCATACGCGGCGTCAAAATGGGTTTGCTGCGCGAATTGGCGCCGCGCGCGGCTTTTGACGACGCGCAAAAGCTCGCCGCGCAAATCAAACAGTTGCGCGTGCCGCTCGTCGCAACCGCGTCCATCGAGCGCGCGATCAGCAGCGCGGGCGGCGTGATGTTTGACGCGCTGGATGAAAAATTGATGCTGCGAAATTTACCCGGCGTTTTTTGCGCGGGTGAAATGATAGACTGGGAAGCGCCGACGGGCGGCTATTTGCTCACCGCGTGTTTTGCCACCGGGCGCGCGGCGGGTTTGGGCGCGGCTGAATGGTTGCGTGATGAATGAGTCGCGCATCAAAGCAGCGCGCGCGCTAATCGCGCCGCGCCGCGCACCGGAGCATCCACCCATTCAATCGGCGCGCAGACGCATTCATGTCGAATCAACGCGCGCAAAAAAAGTTCGCGATATACGCGCGCGCCCAAAAGCAATCCGCCGGTCGCCGCCAGCGGAAAAGTTTCCGCGCGCAGCTGCAGCGTTTGACTCACCGCCGCGACGCCGCGCGCCAATGCGTCTGCCGCGTCGTCGAGCAGTTGGCGCGCGATGACATCGCCCTGTTCCGCGCATTGTGTCACCACCGGCGCGAGACGCGCGAGGTCTTGATGGCCCAAGCCGGCGCGATAGACGTGGGGGATTAAATCGCGCGGCGCGGTCAATTTCCAAAAATGTAAAATCGCGTCGAGCAGGTTGGTTTTTTCGCCGCGCCCGTCCGCGCTTTGCGTTGCCGCGCGCAACGCCTGCCGCGCCAAATCGAACGCGCTGCCTTCGTCACCCATGAGATAACCCCAGCCGCTCGCGCGCGCTGTTTCGCCCACGCGATTGCGCCCCCATTGCAGCGCTCCGGTGCCGGCAATCACCGCGACGCCCCAATTTTCTGATGTGCCTGCCGCCAGCGCGATTTGTCCGTCATGCACGACCTCGACGCGTTCCGCCAAAACCGCGCGCGCCCACGCGACCAACTCTTGCTGCGCGCGCGCCTGTCCCGCGCCGCCCAAACCCATGCACAATGCCGCGACGCGCACGCGCGGCTGTCCCGCTTGCGCAAACGCGCGCGCAATCGCCGTCTCTAATTCGCGCTGCGCGGCGGATGCGCCTTGCGTCAATGGATTCGACGCGCCCGCTTCGCCCATGCCCAATATTTTTCCGTCATCCGCCGCGAGCGCCGCGCGCGTGCGCGTTCCGCCGCCATCAATGCCGATAATCATTCTGGCTGCTCCAGCGCGCGGCGCACGGAACCTTGCGCGCGGCTTAGACGCGCGCGTGCCGCTGTTGGCGAGACGCGCGCCAGCTGCGCCACCAGCGCGGTTTTGGTATCGCCGCATTCGTCGAGCAAATGCTGCGCGCGCGCGGCGTCCAACCCAGTAGCGCGTTCGACGATGCGCCGCGCGCGTTCGCGCAGTTTTTGATTCGTCGGCTGCAAGTCCACCATCAAGTTGCCGTACGTTTTGCCAAGCTTGATCATGACTGTCGTGCTGAGCATATTCAAAACTAATTTTGTCGCGGTGCCCGCTTTCATGCGCGTCGAACCTTCCACGACTTCGGGCCCGGTCAAGGGCGCGATATACAAATCGGCGACCGCATGAATTGGCGCGGGATAGGTGCAGGCAAAGCTAATCGCGAGCGCGCCGCGCGTTTTCGCTTGCTGCAGCGCGCCGATGACGTACGGCGTGCGCCCGCTTGCGGCAATTCCAACCACCGCATCGCGCGCGTTAACATTCAAGCGCGTCATGTCCGCGCTGCCCAATTCAACGCGGTCTTCGGCGCCTTCTACCGAACGAATCAACGCTGTTTCGCCGCCCGCAATCAAACCAATCACTCGATCGGGTGATACATTGTACGTCGGCGGCATTTCGCTCGCGTCCACCACGCCCAGCCGTCCCGAAGTGCCCGCGCCCGCGTAAATTAAACGTCCGCCTTGCGTCAGGCGCGCGTAAATCGCGTCGGCGGCGGCGGTGATATGATCCAATTCCGCGCGCACCGCGTCGATCACTTGTTGGTCTTGCGCGTTGATAAGCCCCAAAATTTCGCGCGTGGTCATTTGGTCAATCTGGGCTGACAATGGATTATTCAGCTCGGTCAGCGGCAAGGGGGGGGGATTTGACATGCGTTATAACCTCAGGTACCGTCGCGCCGCGATAATTTGGCGCAAGCTTTTATGCGTACGCGCCGCGCCAAAGGACAAATGCCAAGATGATAGAAAGCGGATTGGAAATTTTTTTACGCGAACACAAAAATATTTTGCGCGGGCAGCGCGTCGGATTGGTCACGCACGCCGCCGCCGTTACGCGCGATTTTAGCTCGAATGTAGATGCGCTGCGCCAAAGCGGCGTGCCTATCACCGCCTTGTTTGGACCCGAACACGGCTGGGATGGCGCGGGCGCGGATGCGATGGCGATGGCGGATGCGACGGATGCGCGTACGGGCTTGCCCATCTATAGTTTGTACGGCGTAACGCAAGAACCTAACGCGGAAATGTTGCAAGCGGTGGATGCGTTGGTGTTTGACATGCAAGATGTCGGCGCGCGTTTTTACACTTTTATCAGCACGCTTGATTACGTTTTGCGCGCGGCGGAAAAATTCGCCAAAGCCGTGATTGTGCTTGACCGCCCCAATCCCATCAATGGAATCCAAATCGAAGGTCCGTTGGTGGACGCGGGGCTACAATCGTTCATCAGCCATCTCCCCGTGCCGATTCGGCATGGTTTGACGATGGGCGAGCTGGCGCGTTGGCTTGCCGCGACGCGCTATCAAGTCGAACCGCAAATTATTCGGATGCAAAATTGGCGGCGCGCCATGTGGTTCGATGAAACGGGTCTGCCGTGGATTCCCTTGTCACCGGGTATGCCGCGTTTTGAAACGACGATCGTGTATCCGGGCATGTGCTTGCTCGAAGGCACGAACGTATCGGAAGGGCGCGGCACAGCGCTGCCGTTTGAAATTTGCGGCGCGCCCTGGTTGGACGGTTACGCGCTCGCGCGGCAACTCAATCGTCTCGAGTTGCCCGGCGCGCGTTTTCGCGCGCACGCGTTCACGCCCGTCGCTTTCAAATATCGCGATATCAAATGCGATGGCGTTCAAATTCACGTGACTGACCGCAACGCGCTGCGTCCAGTGTATGTCGGGCTGCATATTCTCGCCGCGTGTCGCGCGCAAAACCCTGAACGGTTTGAATTTCTCGCGACGAGTTGGGAAGGCGCGTCGCCGCACCTCGATTTGCTCGTCGGGACCGCGCGTGCGCGCAAAGGTTTGAGCGCGGGCGAACCGATTGACGATCTCGTATTCGACTGGGAAACGACGATGGACGAATATCGCGCCGCGCGCGCGTCCGCGTTATTATATGCTTGACAGCTTGGGCTGCGCGCTTGGAAAACGCGTGCGATCGAGTTCATCGCTACAACGCAAGTCTGCGGCGCGGAAACGTCCGCAGGGACGTTTTGTGTATTTGTTGCGCGCGAATTCGATTCGCCCAAAAGCGTGACGCACACGCACGCCCGCACGCCCACGCGTCTGGTGATTGCCCGGATTTCCAGACCCTAAGGGTTTTCGAAAACCCTTAGAGCGCATTTGAATATTCCTACTTGGTAGAATAGGGGTTGCCAAACACAC
>JAJTXZ010000050.1 GCA_021463195.1 Anaerolineae bacterium | reverse complement strand
AGGGGCTGTGTGAGCAGAGAACTGTCACATCGAGCGGAGCGAGATGTCTCAGTCCCTTCGACATGACAAGTTCTGTGCAGCCGTTTTTGCGAGAAATCTTAATGGGACAGCGCGAGATTTCTCACAGAGTTCACCCCGAAGGATTGAGGGGTTCGAAATGACAAGCGAAAGTCCCAAGAAAAAAACAATGAGGTCAAGATGAATCAAAAACAGTTCTTGCGATCATTTGAATACGCGTTCGCGCAAGCGGGCGTCGCGGCGAATCAAGCCGATAGTGTGACGCGGCGCGCGTTCAATCCGTTTGTGTGGGCAAGCAGCGAACCCGAACGCACTGTGCGCGCGAAACGTCGCCGCCCGTCGGATGCTTTGGATGAGCCGCGCGAGCGCGCCGATGCGCCGCGGCGCGAAACTTCGGACGGTGGCGGTGGTGGCGGTGGTGGCGGTGGCGGAATGCCGCCGTCGTTTGGCGCCGGCGGCGGCTTGCCTTCCAATATCAATCCGTGGATTTTGATTGGCGGCGTGATTTTGTTCATTTGCGTTTTCGCGATATTGGGCGGCGGCAGTCTCTTGAATTCGGGCGAGGAATCGTCGAGCGCGCCGCAAAATATTCCGCAAGTGGCAGAGCAAGCGGCGACCGCCATTCCTGTGACACGCGCGCCAACGCGTGTGTCGGCGACGCGCGCGCCGGGCGCGCAGACTCAAAAATGGTTGGTCATGTTGTACGCGGACGCGGACGACAAAGTTTTGGAACAAGACATTTATTTTGATTTGAACGAAGCCGAGATGGTGGGTTCAACCGACAATGTTCAAATCGTCGCGCAAGTAGACCGTTTCAAAGGCGCGTTTTTGGGCGATGGCAATTGGACCGGCGCGCGGCGTTATCTGTTAAAACAAGATGATGATTTGCGACGCATTCATTCCGATTTGGTGGAAGATTTGGGCGAAGTCAATATGGCGGACAGCCGAACGCTGATTGATTTCGTAACGTGGGCGGTTAAAAATTATCCGGCGGACAAGTATGTGTTAATCATGTCTGACCACGGAATGGGCTGGCCCGGTGGTTGGACGGATGGCGATTCCAAAGCGCCTGCGACGAGCAATGCGCCGCTGGCGCGCGCGATTGGCGACGCGATTTTCATGAATCAGTTGGATGACGCGCTCGCGACGATTCGTCAAGAGACGGGCATTGATAAATTTGAATTGATTGGCATGGACGCGTGTTTGATGAGTCACCTTGAAGTGTTTGCGGCGCTCGCGCCGCACGCGCGTTTTGCCGTCGCTTCGCAAGAAATGGAACCGGCGGTTGGTTGGGCGTATTCGAGTTTTCTCGCCGCGCTGAATCAAAATCCAAACATGGATGGCGGAGAATTGGGGCGCGCGATTGTGGACAGTTATATCGCCGACGACCAACGCATTCTGAATGATGAAGCGCGCAATGAAATGATGTCGGCGGGGCGCGGTTTGTTTGGCGGCGCGCCGAGCGCGAATCAAGTGGCGCAAGAGCTGGGTGAATCCATTACGCTCACCGCCGTTGACTTGGCCAAAATTCCCGATGTGATGCGCGCGGTCAATCAGTTGGCGGGCGCGCTGCAAAATGCAGAGCAATCCAATGTCGCCGCGGCGCGCCGCTATGCCGCGTCGTACACGAGTATCTTTGGCAGAGATACGCAGCCGTCGTACATTGACTTGCAAAATTTTAGCGCGCTCTTGACGCAAAAAATTCGCGACGATGCCGTCGTGAGCGCCGCGCAGAATATTCAGACGGCGATTGGAGCGGCGGTGTTGGGCGAAAAGCATGGCGCGCTGAAAAAAGGCTCGAACGGCATTTCAATTTATTTTCCGAATGCTGAATTGTATCGTATGCCCGAAGCCGGACCGCGCTCGTACACCGTTCTCGGCAATCGCTTCGCGCAAGAATCGGTGTGGGATGATTTTCTTGCCTTTCATTACACGGGACGACCCTTTGAGGTCCAGGACCAAACGTCCGTTGTGCCGGATCGTTCGCTGGCGCTGCGCGCGCCCGGCGCAGGCAAGCTTGAATTGACGCCGCTCCAAGTTTCGAGCAAAACCGCCGCGCCCGGCAAGCCGATTTTGCTTTCTACGCGCGTCACGGGCGAAAACATTGGTTATATTTATCTGTTCGCCGGTTACTATGACGCGGATGCCAATTCCATCAATCTGAGCGACTTGGATTATCTCGATAGCGGCGTGACGCGCGAAGTGGAAGGCGTGTATTATCCCGATTGGGACGCGGGCCCATTCAATTTGGAATTTGAATGGGAGCCGTTGGTCTTTGCGCTGACGGATGGCAAAACAACCGCGACGGTTTTATTGAATCCGACGACCTATGGCGCGACGGCGGAAGATGCGGTGTACGCGGTGACGGGTTTGTTTACGCGCGCGGCGACGGGCGAGACGACGGCGGCGGAATTGCGTTTGCGCGATGGCAGACTGCAAAGCGTATTTGGTTTTACGCAAGAGAACGGCACGGGCGCGCCGCGCGAAATCGTGCCGGAACAAGGCGACACGTTTACGGTCTATGAGAAATGGATGGACTTGGACGCGAATGGCCAAGCCAAAGCGGTGGTGGACGAACGCGGCAAAACTCTGACCTTTGGCGCGGAACCGTTTACGTGGCAAGCGCAAGACGCGGCGGCGGGCGCGTATCGCGTCGGTTTTATCGCGACCGATTTGGAGGGTAATCGCACGCAGGTTTTTGAAACGGTGAATGTGCGTTAGCGCGTGATGCCGCGCGATGAATTTTTCATCGCGCGCGTTTCATGCTAAACTAATAAGTCGAGTGAGTAAATTCTGGTGATTACCCACATCTCGAAAACGCAGCGGATTTCCAGACCCTAAGGGTTTTCGAAAACCCGTAGGGTCTGGAAATCCGGGCAATCACCAGAGTAAATTATTTAGGAGGTAGCAAATGGCTACTTTAACAGTTCTCAAGTTCGATACCCCGGCGGGCGCGCAAAAGGCGCTGAATATCGTCAAGGGGCTGCAAAAAGAACGTCTGATTCAGATTCAAGACGCGGCGATTGTTTCATGGAAAGCGGGCGATAAAAAACCCAACACCAAACAATTGGTCAACCTTGCCGGCGCGGGCGCGCTTAGCGGCGCGTTCTGGGGCATGCTATTCGGTTTGATTTTCTTTGTGCCGTTCTTTGGGCTCGCGATTGGCGCCGCGATGGGCGCGTTGTCGGGCAAGTTTAGCGATTATGGCATTGACGATTCGTTCATTGCCTCGGTGCGCGGCAAAGTCACCGAAGGCACTTCGGCGTTATTCTTGCTGACGAGCGGCGCGGTGCGCGACAAAGTGACGGCGGCTTTCAAAGGCACAAAATTTGAATTAATTGCGAGCAACCTGACCAAAGCCGAAGAAAAAGAATTGATGGCGTCTTTCAGTCAAGAATAAGCCGCGCGTCATTCTGGTTTTGCTGTGCATGTTAAAAAAATCCGCGAGTCGCGCAAACGACCCGCGGATCTTTTTTGCGCGGCGGCGCGGTTGGATTATCACGCGCCATCTATACATGGTCGGCTGCGCGCGCGACGCGTAATATTGTCGCTTTGGTATACACCAATAGCAAAAGCGCCAAACGTATTTGATGATAGTTTGCGTTCAAGCCGATAGAGTTTACGCGTTGGCGCGCGCCGCGCGCGCTTTGGCTTTTTATCGAAAGGCGTTCGAGCCACATGACGAACGAAAATAAAATTGATTTGCGCGAGTTTCGTAACACGCTTGGGCGTTTTGCCACGGGCGTGACGGCGCTTACAGCCGAACAGGATGGACAAATTTACAGTATGACCGCGAATGCGTTCATGTCGGTTTCGCTCGAGCCGCCGTTGGTGTTGGTGTCGGTTAATCATCACGCCAACATACGCAAAATTTTATCCGCGACGAAACGTTTTGGCGTGAGCATTCTCGCGGAGGGCCAGAGCGCGTTGAGCGATTATTTTGCGCGGCGGCCCGTTCCCGCGCCCGCGTTGCGTTTTGTGGAGCGAGGCGGAATGCCGGTCTTGGACGGCGCCATCGCATACGTCATCGCGCGCGTCGTCGAAATGTATCCGGCGGGCGATCACATGTTGTTTCTGGGACACGTGGAATTTCTCGAGTGGACGGATGGTAAACCCTTGCTTTATTTTGGCGGCCAATATTACCGCCTCAAAGCGCAAGGCGGTCAAGACAAAACGACGCCGCCCGATGAATTGGCGCTGCTGCGGCTAAGTCGTTCCGTCCGCGACCGCGCTGAACGCTAGACGCGTCGCCGGCGCGGAAATGTTTGGCGTTTGGGTTACGATGAATTGGCGTTGTCGCGAAACGTGTTACACTGCATCGCGGCGCGAAACGGACGTCGCAAATGCGAAAAATATTTTTTTCGCGCGTAAAATTTTTTCGGTGCATCAAATATGTCTAATAAAATCACTGCGCTCGCGCATTCCAATCTCGCGCTGATTAAATATTGGGGCAATCACGACGCGAAATTGCGGATGCCGTTGAATGATTCGCTTTCGATGACTCTGGACGCGTTGACGACTGAAACTACGGTCGAGTTTGACAGCGCGTTGGAAAACGATGAGGTGGTCGTTGGCGGCGAACCTGCCGACGAGAAAACGTTCACGCGCGTAGCGGAACAGCTCGCGCGCATTCGGCAGCTCGCCAAAATTGAAACGCGCGCGCGTACGCATTCCCGCAATAATTTTCCGAGCGCGGCGGGCCTCGCTTCGAGCGCGTCCGCGTTCGCGGCATTGACGTTGGCGGGCACGCGTGCCGCCGGTTTGGAATTGGACGAACGCGCTCTATCGGTGTTAGCGCGGCAAGGATCGGGCAGCGCGGCGCGCTCGATTCCCGGCGGTTTTGTGGAATGGCTTGCCGCGACGAATGTGACTTCAACGAGCGACCAATCGTACGCGCGTCAGTTGATGCCGCCCGAAGCGTGGGCCCTGCGCGATGTGATTGCGCTGGTGTCAGCGGACGCGAAAAAAGTTGGTTCGACCGAAGGACACGCGCTCGCGCATACGAGTCCCTTTCTGGGCGAACGCATTTCGCGTTTGCCGATGCGTTATCATCGCGTGCGGCGCGAATTATTGGCGAAAAATCTAAAGGGCATGGGCGCCGATATCGAAGCCGAAGCGCTTGAATTGCATATGTTGGCGATGACTTCGCGTCCGCCGATTTTTTATTGGACGCCCGAGACGGTGCGCGTAATGGACGCGGTGCGCGCGTGGCGCGCGGAAGGATTGGAAGCGTACTATACGCTCGACGCGGGGCCAAACGCGCATATTCTGGTTCAAGCGTCAGACGCGGCGGAATTGGCGCAGCGTCTGCGCGCCTTGGAAGGCGTGCGCGCGGTCTTGTCGAGCGCGCCGGGCGGCGGCGCGCGTGTGATTGAAACTCATCTTTTTTAGCGCGCGCTAACCCTTTGCGATATAAATGTCGCAAAGGGTTTTTTTTCACTTGGCTTTAATGCGCGCGGCGCGTGGGCATGTTATAATTTGCCGTAAGCGTTGGAAAGGATCGCAATATGCAAATTGGTTCGTTACTGCAAACGGCGCAAGGCATTGTGCTGTTTATCATTATCATCGGCATTCTAGTAATCGTCCATGAGTTGGGGCATTATCTTGCCGCGCGGCGTTTCGGCGTCGAAGCGCCCGAATTCGGCATCGGTTTCCCGCCGCGCCTTTTAACGTTTTGGAAAACGAATGGGTTCTTGGAAATTCAGAATCGTAAAATCGTGATTCCTAAAAAATTTGTTTTGCCCGACGGCGTGCGCAGCGGCGCGTGGGTTACCTACAAAACGGAAACGCAAGACGGTAAAGAAGTTTTAACCGCCCTTGCGCCGATTGACGCAGAGAGTCATAATTTGCCGGGCGCGAGCCAAATCCAGTTGCTCGACCGCGGCACCGAGTTTACGTTGAACGCGATTCCGCTTGGCGGTTTCGTGCGAATGAATGAAGACGATTCGTCCACTGCGCCGAACGCGTTTGTGAGCAAAGCGGCGTGGCAGCGCGCGATTATTTTGGTCGCGGGCGTGACCATGAATTTTATTCTAGCGTTCTTGGTCTTTGTGGTTTTGCCGATGATGGTTCCGCAAATGGTTTTGGCGGCAGGCACCAAAGTTGTGCGCGTCCAAACCAATAGTCCGGCGGCGACGGCGGGCTTGGCGGCGGGCGATGTGATTGTTTCCGTCGGCGGAGTGGATATCAACGGCAGCCGTCAAAAAATGTCCGCGCAGTTGGCTGAACATTGCGGCGCGCCCATCGCGCTCGGAATTGAACGCGCTAATCCGCATGGCGGCGTCGAAAATTTTGAAACGCAAGTGACGCCGCGCCCTGCGGATGATCCGCCATGTATCATCGGCGTCTCGATCGCGCAAGATGTCGGCGCGAAAATCGCGCGCGTCGCGCCCGGCTCGTTGGCGGAAAAAATCGGTTTGCGCCCCGGCGACGCGTTGGTGAGCGTCGGCGATTTCAATGTGGTGCCGCAAGACACGCTCGTCAATATCTTGCAAGATGAAAACGCTCTCGCCGCGCACATTACAGACCATTACAAGGTGAATACGACTGTCATTGTGCGCTTTATCCGCGATGGCGAAACAGCGCAAGTCAAACTGACGATTCCGACAGGCATGTCGCGACAGGAAGCGACGCTCGGTCTGGGTTTGCATTTCGAACTGGGCCCCGCGATTCAAGAAGCGAGCCAACAAATGTACACCGCGCTCATGTCCGTGCCGCGCGCGTTTCGCGATATGTTCGCGAATCTGGCGCGCGGTAATAGCAGCGGCGTAATGGGGCCCGTCGGCATTACTCAAGTGGTGGTGGAAGGCGCGCCGGCGGGCGGCTTGCCCTTTATTCTCACCTTGATTGGCGTGTTATCGCTCAATCTCGCCATCTTTAATTTACTGCCGATTCCGGGTTTGGATGGCGGACGTCTGATTTTCGTCCTTGCCGAGATGGCGATGCGCGGGCGCAAACTCGACGCGCGGCGCGAGGGTTATATTCATCTCGCGGGTTTCGTGTTTTTGCTCATGCTCATTTTTGTCATTTCATATTTCGATGTGGCGCGCGTGCTTTCGGGCAAATCGCCTTTTGAGCCATGACGCCAGCGCGCGTCTGACCAAATATGTGGTATAAACGATTTGACGCGAATGTCGAATCGTTTTTTTATTTCAAAACACGCATTGGAGGAATCTCTGTGACTGCTCGCCCGCTGCGCGTAAAATCAAGTGAATTGACGGCGCCGCCGCCGCGGTTTATATCGGCGCGACGACGCGAAAAAATCAGCGCCGCCTTTCCGGAAATTCGCGAACATTTCCGCGAATTTGCCGAGACGACGAATGTGCCGGGTCTCGTGTTTGGCATTGTAGTAGATGGTGAATTGGCGTATGCCGATGCGTTCGGTGTGCGCGAAATAGAAACGGGCGCGCCGGTCACGCTGGACACGGTATTTCGGATCGCGTCCATGACCAAAAGTTTTGTCGCGATGGCGCTTTTAAAATTGCGCGACGAAAATAAAGTGCGCTTGGATGACGCGGCGGAAAAATATTTGCCCGAATTAAAAACGCTCGCGTATCCGACGCGCGATTCCGCCATCATCACGCTGCGCGATTTGTTAACCATGTCGCCCGGTTTTCCCGAAGACAATCCGTGGGGCGACCGTCAAATGGCAATCACGGAACGCGAATTTACCGCATGGCTGCGCGCAGGCATTCCCTTTTCCAATGCGCCCGGTCTAAAATTCGAATATTCCAATTACGCGTACGCGCTGCTCGCGCGTCTCATTACGCGTGTCGCGCGCATGCCTTTTCAACAATACATTACGCGCGAAATTTTGCGCCCGTTGAAAATGCGGCGGACGATGTGGGATAAAACGCGCGTGCCGCCGAAACATTTCGCGCACGGCTATCGCCACGAAGATGAAACTTGGAAACGCGAACCGATTTTGGCGGATGGCGCGTTCGCGGGCATGGCGGGCTTGTTTACGACGGCGCCAGATTTCGCGCGCTATATGACATTTTTGCTGGATGCCTTTCCGCCGCGCGATGAACGCGAACGCGGTCCCGTCGCGCGCGCCACCGCGCGCGCGATGCAGCAAATGGCCCGTTTTGAAGAAATGGTGACGCGCGCGGCGAATGCCGAGACTGTATGGCGCGCGGCAACCGGTTATGGGTTTGGTTTAGCGGTGTGGCAGGATGACCGTTTTGGTTATGGTGTGGCGCATGGCGGCGGCTTGCCGGGCTATGGCAGTTATTTTTATCTGCTGCCCGAGCATGGCGTCGGGATTGTGGCGTTGAGCAATAAAACCTACGGGCGCGTCGCGCTAGTCTTTCCAAAGATTCTTGACGCGCTCGCGCGCACGGGCGCGCTAGTCCCGCGCGCGCCGCAGCCCGCGCCGTTTTTGGCGGAGCTGGTTCGCGTGACGCAGCATTGGCTCGAGACCGGCGACGAGTCGGAGCTCGCCGCGCGCGTCGCGTCAAATTTTTATTTGGATCGGGATGCGGCGCATCGGCGCGCGGAACGGGCAAAACTTTGCGCCGAGGCGGGCGCGTTTCTATCCGTCGGCGCGCTGCATGCCTATAACGCGTTGCGCGGCGCCTGGCGCATTGAATGCGAACGCGGCGCGTTGGAAGTTTTTATTACGCTGGCGCCAACGATGCCGCCGCAACTGCAAATGTGTCGCTTGACATACTTTGCGCCGGAACAATCTGGCTAGGGTGTGCGCCGCGCTTTTGGGCGAATCGAATTCGCTTGCAACAAATACGCGAAACGTTCCTGCGGGCGTTCGCGCTGGGCTGCGATTGCGAATGCGCTTGATTCGTCGCAGACTATGTTCTTGTTGAAGCGATAAACTTTATTGCACGCGATCTTTTAAGCGTCTGAGGTGATTTCCGAAATTTTGACGCACACCCATCTGGCTATCTAGCCAAGCAGGTTTGTTGCGCGAACGCATTGCGATTACAATCGTTTGCGTGGCTGATTTTTCGATTCGCTGTCCCGATTGCGGCAAGCGAATGAGCGTGGACGATTTGAAATGTCCCGCTTGCGGATATGGAAACGTGACGCATACCCCTCGTATTCGATGCAATTATTGCGCGCGGCGCATTCCCGCTTCAGCGGCGGTGTGTCCAAACTGCCAACATAATCCGCGCGCGTTTTATTGGAAACGCTGGTACGCGCTCGCGCTGCTTGGGGCGGCGCTGTGCGCGGCGATCATTTTCTTTGCGACTGTCGGCGCGGATTTTTTTGGCGCGTCGCTAAATGGTTTTGACCCGCTGCGTGTCATTGCGCTGGCGGCAACGCCGACGGCGAGCGCGACGCTGCGCCCCATTACGGTTATTATCACGGCAACGCCGCGTCCCGCGACGGCGACGCTCGCGCCGCCAACGCAAGCGCATGTCGCCACCGTCACGCCGCGCGCTACCGACACTCCCGCCGCTTCGCCGACGGTTACGCCTACGCTCACGCAAATTAGCGGACTGCCGCTGCCCACCGCGACTTTTACCGCGATTCCCACGCCGATCCCGGCGCCGCCACCCGAACTGGTCGCGCCGACAGATGGCGAGCGCGTGCAAGGCGCCAACAAACGCATCACTTTGAAGTTTCAACCGGCGCAGCCGATTGGCATGCAAGAATGGTATCGCGTGCAAGTGGATTATTTGGACCGCATGGGGCAGCCGGTGAGTTGGTGCGCGTTCACCAAAGCGAGCGCGCTCGAATTTCCGCGCGATTTATTTGACGAGACGTCGCCCAACGTGCGTTCGTTTCTCTGGCGCGTGAACGTGGTGCGTTCCACCCAAGTCGCGCCGGCAACGTGCGACGCGCCCTATCAAAGTTTGAGCGTGCCGAGCGAAGCGTGGACGTTTTATTGGTATTGAAAATAAAAATGGGAGCGCAGCGTTCGGGGAAGCAGCCGCTTGGTTAGCTCTTCAAAAGGTCAATGACCTGCTGGTCCGTCACCTGTTCAAAATCCGCGTAAAAAAAACCCACTGCCTCGAATGGTTCCGGCGTATCCAACACAATCACTTGGTCGCATGCCGCGCGCAGTTGCGGCATCACTTGACGCGGCGCGACAGGAATCGCAAGCGTCAGATGCGCGGGGCTGTGTTGCCGCAGCGCGTGCAGCGCCGCTTGCGTCGTCGCGCCAGTGGCAACGCCATCATCCGCCACAATCACGATTTTGTTTTGTAGGGACAGCGGCGCGCGGTCGCCGCGATACAATTTTTCACGACGTTCGATTTCGCGCAGCTGCGCGTCACGCGCTTGACGTACCAGCTCTGGCGCGAGACGTAATTCGCGAATCAACGCGTCATCCAAAAAAAATGCGCCGTCGCCGGCGACCGCGCCGATAGCGAGTTCCGGATTGAACGGCGCGCCGATTTTGCGCGCGCTAAAAATATCGAGCGGCGCGCGCAGCGCGCGCGCGATTTCGGCGGCGATTACAACGCCGCCGCGCGGAATGCCCAATACGACGACCTCCGCGCGATTTTGATACGCGCTCAATTTGGCGGCGAGTTGTTGTCCAGCCGCGCGACGATTTTTAAAACGTATCATGTTTCGGTGTCGCGTGCGTCGCGCGGCGGTAAAATGCCAGCGCAAGTTTTTGATTGGACAAAATTTTCATGGCAAAGGCGCTTTTGAAAAAAAGTGTTCAGATAAAATTGTATAGGTGGGCCCGTTTGGGCGCAGGACGCTCGCAATCCATTGCGCGGAACACGCGTGAATGTCGCCATAAATTTCCGACGCCGAATTGGCGACAAGTTCGCCTAATGCCGCGCGTTGGGCAGGGCTTGCCGCGCGCTGGACGCGGCCCAAAGTGAGATGCGGCGCAAAGCCGCGTTGGTCACACGCGAAACCGAGCGCGGCGCATGCGTCGTCAAGTTGCTGGACGAGCAGGGCAGCGCGTTGCAGTTCGCCGTCCAGTCCGACCCACACATTATTGGGACGCTGTATATTGGGAAAGCAGCCCAAACCGCGCGCGCGCAATGTAAACGGCGCGTTTTTCGCGGCGACGCGCGCGAGAGCTTGTTGCAACGCGGGAACGCGCGCCGATTGCGCGTTACCCAAGAATTTAAGCGTCAGATGAAGGTTTGGCGGCGCGACCCAACGCACTGTCGCGCGCGCCGCGCCGCGCGCGCAGGCGTCTTGCAGCTGTGTTTGCGCGCGTTTTAACGCGGCGCGCAGCGCGGGGTCCAATTCGATGGCGATAAAAAGCCGCAACGTTTCCATCGAATGAAATTTTCGATCCATAAAAAAATGGATGGCAATGCGCGTGGCGGGCCTGACGCAAAATCGCGAGACGGGATCGCGTTTCTCGACAGGTATGACTAATTCTCGGGTCTCTACGATTCGGTCTGGCGCGCGCCCGCGCCGCGCGGTTGGCGCGGTAGCATGACGTAAAATACGCTGCCCTGATCCGCCTGGCTTTCTACCCAAATCTTGCCGCCATGCGCGCGCGTTATCTCGCGCGTCAACGTCAAGCCCAAACCGATTCCGCCTTGAGAACGCGTTAATGAATCCCCGGCTTGATAAAACGGTTCAAACACGCGCGCCGCTTCGTCTGGCGCTAAACCGCGCCCTTTGTCTTGAATGGCCAAAGTTACAGCTTCGGCGTCGCCATCGGCGCGCACCTGCACGCGCGAATTAGGCGGTGAAAATTTGACGGCATTGGAAAGGATATTGCCCAGAATCAAATCCAACATGGCGCGGTCCGCTATCGCGCGACCGGCATGGATGGTAACCTCCAAATCAATCGTTTGATTTTTTTCTTGCGCCAACGGGCGATACGCGTTCACCGCTTCGATCATCACTTGTTCAATCTCCAGCTCTTCCAAGCGCAAATCCATCGGACCTTGGCGCATATATTTCAAATTCTGCATGTCGTCCACAATGCGCTGCAACCGTTCGCCATTGGAAATAATTTCAGCGGCTAAAATGTTCGTTTTACTTTTGGCGCGTCCACGCAACATTTTGGCGGAATTGAGCAGCGCGGCGAGCGGCGTGCGTAATTCGTGTCCAGCGATGTCAAGAACCTCGCCTTTCATGTGGTCGAGTTCGCTCAAATTAACATATGCTTTGCTTACTTGCGCAATCAAATCCACATTTTCTAGCGCCGCCGCGGCTTGCGCCGCAATCAGGCGCAAACATTCCGCGTTGCTTGCCGATAGTTGCGGCGCTTCAACCACCAATACGCCCAGCGTATTGAGATGCGACTTGAGCGCGATACTTGTCAACTCTTGGCCGCACTCGGCGCAAGGCAAGCGCGGTTCGGCGCGTTGATTCCACGATTGCACCTGCCCCGCAAAAAATAATTCGCGCGGCGGCAGGGTTTCCGCCGATAATTTCAGCGACGCGAGCGCGGTTTCGAGCGCGCCGCGTCCAGCCGCCAGCGTCAAGGTTTCCGTTTCATTGTCCCAACCCAAAAGCGCGGCATTGGTGATTTGTAACTGTTCCGTCAGCGCGGCAAAGAGTTCTTGATAAATGTCTTGGCGCGAACGCGCGGCGGCAAATTCTTGCGCGGTATGCAATAACGGGATAAGCGTCCGTAAACGCATATTCTCGCGCCGCAGTTTCGCCTTTTCCAACGCGCGCGTGACATGCACGCGCAGCGTGTCGGGCGTAAATGGCTTGATGACAAATTCGTCCACGCCTAAACGTAGCGCTTGAATCGCCATTTCCATATTGCTATAGCCGGTCATGGTAATGACAACCATCTCTAAACCGAGTTCGCGCAAACGCGTCGTGACCTCGAGACCGTCCAAACCGGGCAGCCGAATATCGGTCAATAACAAATCAAAAGTTTCGCTCTCGAGCTTGGCGAGCGCATCTTCGCCGCGTTTGACCGTTGTCACCGCATAGCCATCCGCTTCCAGAATGCGCTGGCACAACAAGAGAATCACCGGGTCGTCATCCACTACCAACACGCGCTCATTGGCCATCAGCGCGCGCTCCCGGCGTTTGACGCGGTAACGTAAACGTTACTTGAGTGTATTTGCCTTCCTCGCTTTCTAACCAAATCGCGCCGCCATGACTTTTGACAATGCGCTCGGCGGTATATAGACCCAAACCGATGCCGCGCACCACGCCGCCTTCGATTTTAGTCGTATAGCCGGGTTCAAAGACGCGTTTCAAATCGCCCGTCGGCACGCCATAGCCGCTGTCGCGAATCGCGCAATAGACCATCGCGTCATCCAAGCGTCCCACCGTCACATCAATGCGTCCGCCGTGTGGCATCGCTTCTAGCGCATTCATAAAAATTTCTCCCAACATCTGGTCAATTAACTGCAAATTCGCCAGCGCTAGAATCGGCTCTGCCGGCAGCGTTTCGTTCAATGTGACCGCGCGCGCATCTTGGCGCAATTCAAATTTGCGCATCGCATTGCGAACCGCTTCGTTCAAATCCATCTTGTCCGTATGTCCGCCTTCGACATGCGACAGCCGAATAAACTCTTGAACAATGCGCGCGATGCGCTGCGCGGCGCCGCTAATCGTATCCAATTCGGCGTTCCATTCGGCATTAGAATTGTCTTCTGTCATCGCCTCTTGCAGCAGCTGCGAATGTCCCATGATGGCGGTCAACGGATTGTTAATTTCGTGCGCCAGTCCCGCCACCAATTCCCCAATCGCCGCGCGACGTTCGGTTTCGATGAGACGGTCTTGGGTCGCGCGCAGCTGTTCCAACTGTGTGCGCGTTTGGTCATACAAACGTGAATTTTCAATCACCACCGCCGCGTGACTGGTGAGCGTGTAGAAAAAATTGATTTCTTCTTCGGTAAACAAACGCGGCTGTCGCGTCGAAACAATCAACACGCCAATCGTGCGCTCTTCAACCTTGAGCGGCGCGCCCAAAAAGGAAATCAACTCTTCCTGTTGCGATGAGGGCGCATTCGACCAACGCGCATCCGCCTGCACATCTGGAATGTATAGCGGTTCGCCATGCGCAAAGACCCAGCCGACCGCGCCTTCGCCGGATTTGATCCGCAATTCGCGAAACGCGCCCAGATCGCGCGTCCCGCGTTGTCGCGCGCCATACAATTCACGTGACGACATATCGCGCATAAAGACGACGCCCACATCCGCGCGCATTTGCGTCAACGCATGTTCCAAAATCAAATCCAGGCGGTCGTTCAAATTCATCGTTGAAAGGATGGAGACTTCGATCATTTGCAGCGCGTTGATGCGCGCCAACCGTTCTTGCGCGCTCGCAAACAATTTCGCGTTTTCGATGGCGACGGCGAGTTGGTCGGAAATCGCCTCGAACATCCGCACATCGTCCGCGGCAAACGCGCCACGCTGCGGACTTTCGACATTCAACACGCCAATCACGCGCTCGCCCGATTTAATTGGCGCCGCCACGCCTGCGTGCGGTTCTCGTTCGGTTGAAGCATAAAAACGCTGCGTTTCCAATACTTGGTCTGTCAACTGCGTTTGACCCGTTTGCGCCGCCGTGCCAATCAAACCTTTGCCCATTTTTAACCGATACGCGGGCGACACAAATTTCGCCACATCCGCCGAACCCGCCGCCGGAATTAATTCATCGAGATTGGGATCGCGCAACAGCGTCATCACCGCGCGAAAACCAAAATCTTGACTCAGCGCATCCACAATTCCTTGCAGCAGCGTGTCCAAATTCAACGCGCCCGCGATGCGGCGGCTCGCGTGATACAGCAGCGATTGTTGATTTGCCGTGCGCTGCACTTGTTGATGCAAACGCGCATTATCAACCGCGAACGCGATTTGCTGCGCCAACGCCAATAAAAAGCGCTGCTCATCCGCCGTAAATGGCTCTACGGGCGCGCGCTGCAACGCCATCACGCCAATCGCCTCCGCTTTGATCATCAACGGAATGCCAATGTACGAAGCCGTCTCTTGCGGCGCGCCATATTCGCCCGGCGGCGTTGGCAAACTATCCCATTGGCGTTGAATGTCGTCAATCACCAACGGACGACGCTGTTTGACAATCCATCCCGCCAGCCCGGCTTGGGCCATCGGACGCGTGAACGGTTCGAGCGGCTTGCCTTGATCAACAAACATGACAAAATGCAGCGCATCCGGCTCATCGCACAACGCCACGCTGAAACCGGTGAGCGTGTAATGTTTTGCGATTTGCGCGTAAATAATGCCTAATTGTTCTTGCAAATCCAAGGTCGAGTTAACCGCCAGCCCAATTTCGTACAAACTGCTTTGTTCTTTGGCGCGACGCTGCGCTTCAAAATAGAGCCGCGCGTTAGAAATCACGAGACCCGCTTGCGATGCCACAATCGCCGCGCGCGCCAAATCGGGTTCGCCAAAACGCTGCGGGTTTTGACGGTCCGCTAACAACAACACGCCAATGACATCGCGCTCTTTCATAATCGGCGCCACCATGCACGCTTCCGCGTCCAGATGCGCGCGCAATTCAGGCGTCAACTGTCCCGATACGCGCGCGTCGTGGATAATAAAACCGCGCGCCAGCCGCATCGTGCGCGCCAATAAATTGCCCAGCTGTTCCGCGTCTGCCGTATTGCCCAACAACGCGTTGCGCCCGAATCCCGCCGCCGCGCGACATACCAATTCCGCGCGCATTCCCAATGGTTGCAAAGCCGAGCCATTGTCTACAGACGGCGCAGCCAGCGGCTCGGTTTTCGCTGGTGTGTGTCGTGTTTCGCGAATATAAATCGCCGCCGTATCCACCGCGAACAAGGTCAACGATTCGCGGCACAAAATTTCAATCAGCGGCACCAATTCCAACGTCGCGGTCACGGTCATGCCCAACTGACCGAGCCGCGTGGCAAAACGTTCGCGGTTCAGCGCCTCGCGATATAACGTCGCGTTTGTCGCCGCAATCGCCAACTGTTCGCCGAGCAGCGTCAACAACGCGAGATCATCTTCTTTTAACGCGCCGGGGCGCGATTCCTCGACATTGACAATGCCCAAGACGCGTCCCTCGCGCACAATCGGCACGCAAATCTCGGCGATGACATCTTCATAACCCAACACATAATCGGGGTCCGCCGCTACATTCGTGATGAACGCCGCGCGCCCCGTGCGCGCCACACGCCCAATCACGCCGCGCGAAATATCCCACGTCGCGCCCGCGTCGCGATCGCCAATGCTGGCGCGGCAAAGCAGCTGCTCGCCTTCAAATTCATAAATCGAAACGTAGCGATAACCCAGTTGATCTGACAAGGCATGCGCCGCGCGTTCCACCACCACATCAAAATCCAGCGACGCGCTAATCGTGCGGCTAATTTCATTCAAGAGCGTCAATTCGCGCGCGCGCCGTTCCGCTTCGCCAAACAACCGCGCATTATCCAGCGCCAATGCCACATGTTGCGCCACCGCCGACAAAAAACGTTCATCCTCCGGCGTGAACGCGCTGGGCTGAAAACTCTGCGCCGAAATCAACCCGATGATGCGTTCTTTGAGCATCAACGGCACGGCGAGCCAGCTGCGCGCGGGCCGCGTAATATGCTGCGGCTGCGCCAATAAATTGGGTTCATTTTGCAAATCGCCATAGAGCAGCGACTTTTGACTGCGAATCACCACCGCCGACAGCCCCGCTTGCGCGAGCGGCACTTGGACCGGGCGCAAGAACCAACCCTCTTCCACCACATACTCGACGCGCAATTCGTCGCGCGTCTCGTCATACAAACCGACAAAAAAAGTGTCGGCGCGCAATAATTGATTCACATTTTCATATAACAAACGCAGCTGTTCGCGCAGATTCAACGTCGAAGTCGTCGCCAACCCAATCGAACGCAGCGTCGCCAATTCTTCGGCGCGGCGCTTGGTTTCAAAAAATAATTTCGAGTTGTGCATCGCAATCGCCAACTGCGGGGCAATCGCGCCGCTCAAACTAATTTCATTGGGCGTAACATGATGCGGCTGCGCCCACAACAGTTGCAGCGCGCCAATCACGCTATCGTACGCGCGCAGCGGGACCGTGTAGGACGACGCGTATTGTTCAACCTTGCTCGAGCGAAAACGACGCGGGTCGGACGCCATGTCATATATCGCCAACGGCTGTCCCGAGCGCACCACTTGTCCGCCAAAGCCCGCGCTGACCGGCAGCGGATTTATTTTGAATTCCTGCGCCGACGTCGCGGACAAGCCGCGTTGCGCCGCCAACTCGAGCATGCCTTTGGCTTGATTGTGCGTGGACACTAACACCGCATCAGCTGGAATCGCGGTCAAAATCGCGTCGAGCGCGTCATTCAACAGCGCGGAAATATCCGTCAACTGCGCCGCCGATTGCGTCACCGTATTCAGCGCCGAGAGCTCTTGAATCTTGCGCTGTACCTGAAGATACAGCCCCGCGTTGTCAATCGCTATCGCGGCTTGGTCCGCCAACAAGAGAAGCGCTTGTTGTTCCTCATTGGTGAATTGATGCGGCTGGAGCGATGCCACATTCATTACCGCAATTACGCGCTCGGATTTAATGATGGGAAAACTCGCGATGGCCTTGACCGCCCAAGCGCGCGCTTGCAGCGATTGAAACAGCGGACTGTTTTCGGCGTCATCAATGACCAGCGGCGTTTTGCTGCGCGCCGTCTGCGCCGATATGCCTTCGCTGCGTGGCGCCGTCAACACGGTGCCGCGATGTCCATCCGACCACACCGCGACGCCATTGGAAAATTGCTCCGTATTCTCATCGTACAAGAAAATATGCGCGTCAGTGGCTTGGACGATTCGCAGCGCGCTCGCGCACACCGCGTCCAACACCGCCTGCAAATCCAATGACGACGCGAGCCGCTGTCCGATGTCGCGCAGCGTATTGACCTGTTCGACGCGAGTGGATAATTTTTTCGCCGCTTCGCCCAACGCCTGTTCGCGTTCGCCGGCGCGACGACTGAACGCAATCGCCACAATCGTGGTCAATGCCATCAGCGCCGCAAAAACAATCAGCGCGCCATCCACATATTGTTGATTACGCCAAAAATCGGTTTCGGCGAAATTGAACGCGTTGTAGCGCGAGAGATAACCGTAATACGTCGCGACAGTCATGCCGACAAATAACGCCGTCGCTAGCGTCGCATGCGCAATCAAGGTGGGCGTTGAAGAGGTTAGCCCATCGCCAAAAATATAAATAAAGTAGAGCGGAATGAGGGGGCTCGTAATGCCGCCCGTATAGTACACCGCCCAGGTGAGCAGCAATAATTCCACGATGACTTGCAAATGTCCAAGGATTCGCAAAATCAGGATGGCGCGCGCATAATCACGCGGCGCGCGTAAACGGCGGAGCGCAAACCACACCGCGCCCAGTTCCAACGCAAACAGCGCGGCGATTTGGACAATCGAGAAATGGTCGTACGCGACGAACCAGCTGGCAATCACCAACGCGATGGACACTAACGCCAATCCAATCCAACGCAACCGTAAATTGTCGCGCCGATTTTTATACAGGCGGGCAAACGTTTTATTCATAAATCTTTTTCGCTTATCTTGAGACAGGAATCTACGCGGCAAAAGTGTACACGCGGCTTGAAGGACTGTCAACAGGAAATTTGGTCGGAGGCGCGCGTCAAACTTTTGCGAATCATCTCAAGCGGTTAAAGGCTCGCGTGCGAAAGCCCATCGCCCCAAGAACGCAAGTCTGCGGCGGCAGACTTGCAAGAACATCTGTAGGGACGGTTTCGTGTATGTGTTGCGAGCGAATTCGATTCGCCCAAAAGTTTGACACATCGAATGTCGCGCCAAAAATCCACATGAGCGCGTGAATTGACTTTACCCCATTTCAGCATACACTCTTTGCGATGTCTCTCGGCGATACCTTGCGTCAAGCGCGCCTCGCGCGCCAAGTGAGTGTCAATCAAGCTGCGCTCGAAACGCGCATCCGTCAAAGCGTCCTCGAAGCGCTCGAACAAGATGAATATACCGCGCTGCCGCCGCGTCCGTTTTTACGCGGTTTGTTGCGTAATTACGCCATCTATTTGAATCTCGAGCCGGACACGACGTTAGAAGAGCTCGATTTCGCGCTCGGTATAAAAACGCCTGCCGCGCCTGCGGACGCCGCGCCCGAAACAGCGTCCATTCCCGCGTCAACCGCAGAGCCACCGCCTGATACGTTGGTCTTTCCCGCATTCACCACGCCCGCCTTGGCGCAATCCGAACCCAGCGCGCGCGCGTCGCATCCACCCGAACCGGAACCCACCTTTATCGTCGCGCCCGAAATCGAATCGGTCGTCCCCGAACCGACGCCGCCATTGAACCTGCCGCAAGAGCCGTCAACTTGGGCGCAAAAAATTGGCGGCACGCGCATTCCCGAAGCCGTTGCCATCATCGCGCTCGCCGTCGCGCTATTTGGTTTGGTATCCGTTGGATTCGACCAGTTTAAACAATTACGCAATTTGTTCGGCGCTGTGGAAACAGCGCGCCCATCGCCCTCGCCCGAAATCACCGTGCCGCCGGGCAGCACACGCACACCCATCCCAACCTTGGCGCAAACTGTCGAAGCATTCACGCCCGTTTCATTCACCGGCGCGCAGCCGACCGCGCTCCCTATCACGCCCACTTTGCAAGTGGCGCCGCCATCTCCCACCCTCGACTTGCCCGTCAACGCGCTTATGACTTTGACGGTCCAAGCCGAAGGCGCAATGGAAGCATGGATTGTGGCGGACGGCCAAGAAATCTATAATGGTCCGTTGCAAAATGAAACACGCACCTGGACGGCGCGCGCGCAATTATTTATACAAATTAAAAATATTACGCAAGGGCGCGTCGCGTTCAACGGCAAACGTATTTTACCGCGCGACCAAAAAGAACGCAGCGACCTCACGCGCGCGTGGGCAATGAATCCGCGCGGCACGCCCGTCGCCGTTTCACCTACGCCATTTCCCAACGCAAGCACAGCGACGAGCACGTTTACCGTTGCGCCGACTGCCACTGCGTCACCGACGCGCGCGCCGACGCAAACCGCGACGCGCACGCCGACGCCGACGCAAACCGCGACGCGCGCGCTGACGCCGACGCAAACCGCGACGCCGACTCAAACTGTTTCGGCTACAGCGACAACGACGCGCGCGCCGTAATACGTTCGCGGAAATATTATTTTCCAACCGCCAAACTTGGCAGAGCTCGAACGCTTTGCGCGGGTGCATGTTTTTGAACGCCACAAACGCCGTGGCGAAAAGATTGATTGGCGAGCCGGAGATTGCGTAATGCTTTTGGCTTGTTCAGAGGGAATGTGATTGAGATGTCGAATCGCTTTTTTATTCAAACGCTAGGCTGCGCGAAAAACACCGCCGACTCGGACGGCATTGGCGCGGTGTTGGAACGCGCGGGCTTTCAGATGGTGGACGCGTCCGAAGATGCGGATGTGATGATTGTCAATACGTGCGGCTTTTTGCAAGCGTCGCGCGCGGAATCGCTCGAAGCGCTGCGCGCCTTGGGGCAGCGCAAACACGATGGCCAATTATTAATTGCGGCAGGTTGTTTGATTTCGCGATACGGCGAAAATGTAAAACGCGAAGCGCCGGGCGTGGATGGCGTAATTGACGCGGGCAAATGGTTGGCGATGCCGCGTTTGATTCAATATCTGCGCGAAAATAATCACGGCGACGCGGATTGGTTCGATGATGCGTATTTGAATCTGCCGCGCGCGCAACTAGCCGCGCGTTCCGTCACCGCTTATTTGCCGCGTCACGCGCAAGGCCCGAGCGCGTTTTTGAAAATCGCCGACGGCTGCGACCGCCCCTGCGCCTTTTGTATCATCCCCACGATCAAAGGCGGTCATCGCAGCAAACCGATGGACGATGTAATCGCCGAAGCGCGTGAACTGGTCGCGTTAGGGGCGCGCGAAATTGTATTGGTGGCGCAAGACACGACCGCGTACGGCTGGGATTGGAAGCAGCGCGACGTCTTGGCGCCGCTGCTCGAACGATTGTGCGGCGAGGTGGAAGGAATGCAGTGGCTGCGCGTAATGTACGCGTATCCAGGCCATGTGACGCCGCGTTTGATTGAAACGATGGCGCGCTATCCGCAAATCGTGCATTACGTTGATGTGCCGCTGCAACACGCGAACCCGCAGACGCTGCACCGCATGAAGCGTCCCAACATTACGACGGCGCGCCGCATGTTGGATGATTTGCGCGCCGCGATGCCTGACCTCGCCCTTCGCACCACTTTTATTGTCGGCTTTCCCGGCGAGACCGAAGAGGAATTTCATTCCCTGTTGGAATTTCTTGAAGCGCAGGAGTTTGATCGCGTCGGCGTATTTGAATATTCACAAGAAGCAGGCACGCCCGCCGGCGCAATGTCGCAGCAAGTTCCGCGCAAAATCAGCGCGCGGCGACGGCATGAAGCGATGCTCTTGCAGCAAAAAATTTCCGCGCGCAAAAATCGCGCGCACATCGGCGAAACGCTCGACGTATTGATTGAAGGCGTCGGTGAAATAGTTTCGGATTCGCAGCATGCGGGTCAGGCGCTGCGCGATCCAGAATTGGATTGCGGCAACTGTGTCAGCATCGGGCGCAGTTATCGCGACGCGCCGGAAGTGGACGGCGTAGTGATCGCGCAAAGCGAACTGCCCATCGGCAAAATCGTCAAGGTGAAAATCACGCAAGCGAGCGAATACGATCTCGTTGGCGAACCGATTTAACAAACGCGTCCGTGTTCGGTGTCCGCGCGCCCATTGCCTCGCGCGATGGGCTGTGCTAAAATAGATTCAACATGTTGCCCTGGCTCATCCTCTTGCTCGTTGCGTTGGCTGCCGCCGCGGGTGGTTATTATTATTGGCAGACGCGCGTCAATATTCCCGTTCTCACGCACACCCAGCTTTTGCCGTACGAAGTGCCGGATGTGATTCTGGTTGGCGGCGTCGTTGTCGAAAATCGCGGCCGCCAAGCCGCGCCGAATGTCAAAATCACGATTCAATTCGACCCGCAGGCGGCGACGATGATTCATCATTTGCAAGTCAAGGGCCAAGAGAACGCGATTCTACGCAGCGGCGGCGAACGCCACAATTTCGCGACCGTCAGTATGAAGACGTTTCCCGCGCGCGGCTCGCTCATTCTCTATTGGGCTGCCGCGCGCGAAGTGATTCCCGAAATCACCATCACCAGCTATCAGCCCACGCCCAATAATTTTTTTGCCAAACTCTTGCCGCGCAAAAATAGCGCGTGAGCGCGTCAAAAAAATTCGCCATCAAAAAGCCGTTTCCGACCAAAACAGGTTGATCGAAAACGGCTCTTTTTATTCAGCGCGATATTTTTCGCAAGCGCGCGCTCACGCTGTCGCCAATGCCTGGACCAATTCCGCCGCCTTTACCAATTCCGCGATGGGGAGATATTCGCTCGTCGTGTGAATCTGTTCATAGCCGACGCTCACTACCGCCGTCTTGATCCCTTTGGCGTTCCAGACGTTCGCGTCGCTGCCGCCCATTGTCATTTCATAACGCGGCGCGCGTCCAATTTGTTTCAACGCTTTCGCCACACGTTGAATTACGCGGTCGTTCTTTTTGAATTCGTAACGATTGTACGCGCGCGTTACGCGAAATTCTAATTTCGCGCCCGTGCCGCGCGCGGTTTTTTCAAAAACCTGTTTGATGGCGCGCGTATGTTGTTCCAATTTACGCGTATTGCGACTACGCACTTCGCCGACGATTTCCGCCTTGTCTGGCACCACATTGCGCGCTTGGCCCGCGCGCACAATCCCAAAATTCGCGGTCGAATCGCGATCGAGCTGTCCCAATTTTGTTTTCGCGATCGCCTGCGCCGCGATTTTCAACGCGTTGATGCTGCCGGCGGGGCGCGCTGAATGCGACGCTTTGCCTTTGATAATAATTTCCAATAAATTGTGCGTAGGCGATGCGAGAATAATCGCGCCGACAGGGCCACCGCCATCAAACACAACACCCTCTTTGGCGGAAAAGTTTCCCAAATCCAATCCTTTGGCTCCCACCAACCCCAATTCCTCTTGCGTCGTAAACGCGATTTCTAACGGCAAAACTTTTTTGTCGCTTTCCAGCAGCGCGGTCACGCCTTCTAAAATCGCGGCGACGCCCGCCAAATCGTCCGCGCCCAAAACTGTCGTGCCGTCCGACGCGATTTGTCCGCCCGCGACAACGGGCTGAATACCGCGTGCTGGCGCGACGTTGTCCAGATGCGCGTTGAGAAATAGCGGTTTGGTCCCCGATTTGACGCCGCGCCCCGGCAAGAACGCGCTCACATTGAACATGGCATCTATTTGCGTTTTGGCGCCGAGCGCGCGCAATCTTGCCGCGACATGTTCCGCCAGCGCCTGTTCGTCGCCGGACGGCGAATCAATCCGCGCCAATTCCAAAAACGTTTCGACAAGGCGTTGTTCGTGAATCATAGCTCCCCCCATAAATTGTCGGCAATTTGATTCAAGCCCAGCGCGTTTAATTTCGCGCGCGATGGCTTGCCCGTTTTCCAATCCCAATCGCGCGTTTGATAATATTCGCGCAGCATCGTTTCAAACTCTGGCACATGCGCTTCGGCGCCGCCCTCTTGCAGCGGACGCGCAATCAATTCAGGCAATTTTTCCGCGCAGCGCGCGCGATAGCCCAATTTCAAATTCAGCGCGCGTTTCAAATTCCAAATGCGTTCGCCAAAAGTCAAAATATTATCCAGCGTAATATCAAACCCCGTCGCGGCGGACAACATTTCGCAAATCTCTGCCGCTGGCGGATTGGGAAAAAAGCAAAGCACCAGCGCGTTATTGATGCCGCGCCAATCCTGATGCCGCGCGAGAAACTGCATCTTGCCGTCGGTTTGAAAACGGTCCACCGTCTCGATGCCCAATTCATAAATCGGACGCCCCGAAGTTTCGACCATGAAAAAGTCGCTGTGATTGTGACTGGCGCCGATGGGCGAAGTCGCATACGAAATCGCCATACCGGTTGCGGCGCGCGGATCGTGCATCGCCATTTCCATATCGTTCACCTGCACCGCGAGACCCTCCACGCCATAGCGCGCGCCCAACGCGCGCGAACCTTCCGCCAAAATTTCGCCCAATCCTTGACGGCGCGCAATCGCCTCGACCAGAGCTAGCGCCCCTTCGGGGTCGCTCCATTGCAAACGCGCGCCCTGCAAATCCGCATCGGGTAATAATCCTAATTCGCGCAAATAGATAGCGAACGCAATCGTCGAACCTGCGCTGATGGAATCCACGCCCAGCGCATCGCACTGCGCTCCGATATGCGAGAGAATGTTAACATCATCCACCAGCATAAGCGAGCCAAACGCCGCCAGCGTTTCATATTCGGGTCCCTCGGCGTGTGGCAAAACATATTCGCCCGCTTTTTGGATTTTGCGCCCGCATGCCACCATACACGCGTGGCACGTCCCGCGCCCCGTCAAAATCGTTTCCGCAATCAGATTGCCCGAAATCTTGCCGTAATCGAATTCGCCGCGCGTCCAATATTTGACCGGCACATCGCCGAGCAAACCGAGATAATCCATCGTGCCGCTCGTCCCCACCGCGCGAAAAACTTCGGTGGACATGTCATCGCTCAAAAACTTTTGCGCGCGCGCCATCGCTTGGCGGAAACGCGCGGGATCATGCAGCTCGAGTTTGAGCATGCGATTCGATTTCGAACCGCGCACCGCCACCGCTTTGAGATTTTTCGAGCCCATTACCGCGCCCATGCCGCAGCGGCCTGCGATACCCTTTTTCGCCGCCGCGCGCGCGCTCGAAGCGAGAATGAGCGCGAACTTTACACAATTCTCGCCTGCCGGGCCGATGCACGCCGTTACTAGACCGGGATCATTATTTTCCGCGCGCAGCGCGTCGCCCGTGTCAAATGTCGTCATGCCGCGCAAATGTTCCGCGTCGCGCAGTTCTACGCCTTCGGGCGTAATATGCAAATACGACAATCGTTCCGCGCGCCCGCGAATGACGATGCCATCATAGCCCGCGAATTTCAATTCGGGTCCAAAAAAATTGCCCGCAATCGCTTCGCCCCACAAGCCCGTTTGCGGCGAACGCGCGCACACGGCAAAACGTCCCGCCGACGGCGCGCCGGTTCCGTCCAATGGGCCATTCATAAACACCAAAGGATTGTCCGGTCCGAGCGGCGCGGTGTCGGCGTCAAGCCAATCATACAGATAGCGCGCGGCGAGACCGCTGCCGCCGAGAAATTGCGCCGCGTATTCGCGCGCCAATTCCTCTGACGTGATTTCGCGCGTCGTCAGATTCACGCACAATAACTTGCCAGCGTAACTATGCATACTGATACGCAAAAACGCGCGCGTTAAGCGTGCGTGCGATCGTCAAGATAAAAATTCAGCGTCAATGCGCGTGCACGCGTTCACCATCTCTTGCGCGGCTTTGACATTTTTCATGACCATGACCATGTTGCCTTTGAGTTTTAGTTGACCGGTCATAAGTCCTTGAATCGGGTCGAGTTGTTTTGTCACCACGCGCTTCCATTTCGAGTACGTTCCCGACATGATAAACGCGGGTTTCTTGGCGTCTTTGTCCGTCACCAGATACGCGTCGCGACACGCGCCGTGCCATAAATCCATGTACAAATAGACGGGCGCTGGGAGCGCCGTGTTGTCTTTATCCGGTTCGATGACAAAATAAAAATCGCCTTCCCAATTCTTGCCGGCTTCAGTATAGCTCTCGCTGTGATTTAATTCCTGTTCTAGCGCCTTGACCCATTCTTGAGATGGAAAAATCGGTTTGGACATCCTTGCCCTCCTCCAACATAGTGCGGCAAACCCGCTCCGGCTGCCGTCGCTCTTATTATAGCATATTTTTGACGCAGTGCGTCATAAAATAAAAAACGCCGCCAATGCCGCGAAGAGACTGCCCAAGACCGCCGCGCTGAAATTCACCGCGTCATTGTCGAGCCAGCTCCAACCGCGCACCAACCGCGTTGGCTGACCGCACGAATGAATTTTTTGTTCGGTCTGTGTTTCATCATATTCGCAAAAATAAATTCCCTGCGCCGTCGCGCCGAGCAGTGAATCAAACAACGAACCGAGCAAGCCGCTGCCCGCGCCCAGCATAAGCAGCGTGAACGCGTACGTCGCGCTCGCGTCGGAAATAAAATTCCAACCGCCATTCCAGCCCAAATTTTGCAACGCCAACGCTTGCGCCAAGATGCCCAACGCCGCCATCAAGCCGATGAACGCGCCGCCGCACAATGCGCTAAACACGCCGAGCCGCGTAATCCCGCCCGACGTGCCAGCCGGCACCACGCGTCCTGTTGTGATCAAGCGCGGCAGCGCGTCCGACAAAACGCCGAGCTCTGTCGCCCAAGTGTCCGCCGTGACGGTTGCTAGCGCGCCGAGAAACGCGGCAAACCAAAGTATTTGCGCGCGCGTGTCCCATGCGAACCAGTGCGCCGCGCCCATACCGATAGCGAGGAGCGCCGCCCAACCGCCATTTGCCAACGCTTGGCCCAAATCGCGCCGCGAACCTTTTTGAAATTTTTCGGAAAATTTTTCCTTGACGCGCCCTTTAAAGCGCGAAAGAAGCGTTGAGGAAACAAAGAATGCAACGAGGAGCAAACCGGGGACAAAGCCGCCGAAACCAAAAATCGCGGTGCCCGTGAGCATCGCGCCCAACACGCCGCTGCGCGTCAATGCGCCGCGCCAATAGCCCAACAAGCCAATCCCCGCGCTCAAGCCCAAACCGAGCGCGATGGACTCGTAAGATGGCAGCTGTGTCGGCAAGCGCTTTTATCCCTATCTCGGCGTCATGTAATAACCGCACGCATAACATCAATCGCGGCGAACCACAAAAGAAATTGCGTGCCAATCGCCACGCCGCTGAGCAGATACGAGACTAGCGTTTCGCGCCGATACGCCGCCGCGCCGAGCGCAAAATTCAACCCAATTATAACAAGCCCAATTTGCGGCAGCGAAAGAATCGCGAGCTTGTCTTCAATTCGGTCGGGCGCGCCCGCGCTGTCAAAATGCAGCGGGACGAACGGCGGCAGCTGGGGCAACAGCGCAAGTAAAAAGGCAAACAAGCCGAGATTGAGCAACAGCGCCACAATCAGCATCGCCCAAAAATAGCGGTCGCGCAGCGCATCGCGCAGCCATTCGGGCAGCCGCGCGCTGAACTTGGGAAAACTCTGTTGACGCATGAATCGGTCAAGCATACACGGGCGTCAGCCAGTGCATATAACGCGGATGTTGGCCCCGCACGGTGCGAAAATACAATTCTTGAATTTGTTTGGTTAATGGCCCAATCGTGCCGTCGCCCAATGGCCGATGGTCAATCTCGACAATCGCCGCGACTTGGGCGCCGGTGCCGGTAAAGAATGCTTCATCCGCCACATACAATTCGCTGCGGTCAATCGAACGCTCGACCACTTCCAAACCCAATTCATCGCGCGCCAATTCCATCACCGTCGCGCGTGTAATCCCTTCGAGGATATTGTCCATGATGGACGGCGTAAACAATTTGCCATGCCGAATCATAAAGAAATTTTCCGCGCTGCCTTCGGACACATGGCCATCTTGATTCAACACAATCGCTTCATCATAGCCGTTCCAATACGCTTCGGAACGCGCGAACGCGGAATTGATGTAGGCGCCCGTGATTTTGCCGCGCGCGGGAATGGAATTGTCATCCACACGGCGCCACGATGATGTGCCGGCGCGCACTTCGAGTTTAATATAATTGCCTTGCGGGCGCGTGAACATGGCGTACTCGTCGTCAAGATCGTGCAGCCGCGGCGTAATGTCTTCGGTCGCCTTGTACGCGAGCGGGCGCATGTACGCGTCTTGGCGATAATTATCGCGACGCAAGAGTTCGAGCATAATTTCAAGCAATGCTTCTTCGCCGTATGGCAAATGCAGATTCAACAACCGACACGATTCCAAGAAACGTTGAAAATGTTTTTTCGGACGAAAGACGTACAACTGCTGCGCCGCGTCGTTCCAATAAGCGCGGATACCGCCAAAGACGCCCGTGCCATAATTGAACGCGTGCGAAGCGATGCTGACTTGGGCGTTCGCCAAAGGCGTATACTCGCCTTCAAAAAACGCCCATTCGCCCATCAATGCCGCGCGATGTCTTTTTTTGATTGGCGTCGGCGTTACTGCGTTGGACGCCGCAACCGGTATAGTCATCATTCACTCAGCTCCTTTGTTGAGATTTTCAACGATGATACTACACAAGAGAACTCGCGCCAAATGATTCTACTTTTTTCACAAACCTAAAATAGATTTCAAGTAATTGAAAAAATTAATATGCGCGTAGGCGTCCAACTGTCGGCGCGCCAAAATCCAAGCCCATTCTTTTTCGGCGAGCTCTTTGCGCTGCTGCGCTAATTCCAGTTCGACCTTTTCCCGCTGGCGTTGCGCGCGCGCGGGCAGCTCTTGCATTTCGCGCGTCAGGCGCGCGTGCGTTTGCCGCGCGCGTTCGCTCGCGCGCGTTTTTTCTTGCGCGGTCTGCTGCTGTTTTTTCAATTCATTCAGTTGCAGCGTTACGCGCGCGTCCTGAAATTTTTTCGTCAGCGCGTTTACCGTTTCAGGCGGCAGCGTGTCGGGCATCGTATGTTTTACGCGCGCTTCCATCGCGCGCCGCCACAAAAAAATCGCGACGCCGCGCTGCGCGTTGACGCCTTCCACCGGCACTGCTTGGTTCCGCCGATTCACCAGACAAAACTGCGGTCCCATTTTGGTCGGCACAACGCGAAAATTCACAATATCGCCCGCTGTGACAAAGCCCGCCGCCGCCAAATTTTGTTTCAACTCGCGATTCAATATGCCGGGCAGCGTTGCATCGGCGACGCGAAACGCTTCCATTAAGCGATACAGTTTTTGTTTGCGATATTCAATTAGCGCGCTCGCCAGCATTTCAGTTTCCTGCGTCGCCAATTTTTGGCGCTCGGCGTCGTTTTGGAGGCGCGCGGCTTCCAAGGCGCGATCGAGCGCGGCGAGCGCGCTTTTTTCTTCCGCCGCATTATCCGTCTGTTGCCGCAGCAAATGGGTGAGCGTATCCTGCGCGTCGCGTTCCAGCTGCGCCTGCCGCGCCGTCAATTCTTGCGTTTGACGCGTCAAATCCAACTTGGCTTGGGCATAGGTTCGAACACTGCGCGCGGCGCTCCGTCGTTCGGGATTGTTATAGCGCACGACGAAACCGATGCTCAATGCCGCCAATCCTGCGAGCGGCGTGAACGTCAATACGGCAGCGCTCATCAGCGGATCGAACGCGCCGAAAACTCCAAACGCCAATGTCGCGAGAATGACCAAACCGAGCAAACCTAAAAATGATTTTTCGGCGCGAAATGAACCGTTCAAAGTTTGTGGCGCGGCGAGAGGCACATGGTCCAATAACCAATCCGCGCCATTCGCGGCGGAGGCGGCAGCGTTTACGGGCGCAAGTCTTGGCGCGGTGGAGGGCGATGGCGCGGACGCGCCGCCGACGCGTTCGCGCAGCCAATCGGGCAGATTCGCCGGCGTCGCGCCCAGAGGTTTCAGCGCGTCCAACGCGTTAGGTTCAAGCGGCGCGACATTTTTTAAATCGCGCACAAACAGGTACGGCAAAAATGTTTGCGTTAGCTGGCGCAGCATCGGATGCGGCGAACGCTGCAGCGCCAACAACAATTTGGATTGCGCGGGATTCGCGAAATCAGATTGTTGCAGCAATAGCGCTTCGCCTCCGCCGCCGTTGAAACCAAAGCGCAGCTCGGGGTCGAGCGCCAAACCCAATAAAGACAGCGCAATCACCCACACCGAAAAATTGTCCAGCTGCGGACCATAATCGCGCGCCGAACGACGCGGATGTTGATAATTCGGCTGCCCTAATTCGTTGCTCTGCTGTCCCGCCAGCGCTGGCACAAACATTCCGTCATAATCGAGCAAACGCAGTTGCCGATTGACGACCAATAGATTGCCGTGTTGCAAATCACCGTGCGCAATCTGAGCGAGTCGCAACGCGCGCGCGAGCTCTAAAAACTGACGCGTGATTTCGAGCAGCGCGGATGGTTCATTCAAATGCTGCGCGACAAAAACGTCAAGCCGCTCGCCTTCGAGCCAAGCCATTTTGACAATCGGAAACCATTGTCCGCGCAAACGAATGCCCTGCGGTAAAAATGAAAATTCGACCGTGTACGGCAGAGCCGCTTGTTTCAAATACGCGCTAATGGCGGCGTAACGCTGCGCAATGTCCGGCACATGCCGTAAAAAACAGCGCACCGCGTGCCGACGCCCGCGATAATCCACTTGATACACGGTGGCGAAACTGCCCGAAATCGGTTTGGGCAATCCCAATGTGTCGCTGACGACGACGCCATCGCGCAATGCCGCTTCCGTAAATGCGGTTTGCGGATTTTGCATCGCGTCTTGATAATCCGAAGGACTGGGCCACCACATAATCAAATCATCAAACGAATCAACGTCACATCGTCATTACGCATCAAGCGCGCCGCGCGCAGTTCGTGAATCCATGCGGCGAACGCGGCGTCATCCGCGTGCGCATCCAATGCCTGCCACGGACGCGCGCCCGCTTCGCGCGCGCGAAAAAACCATGCCGCCAACGCGTCCGTCATCAGATATAAACGGTCGCCGCGCGCCAACTCGCCTGCGGCAAAACGCCAATGCGCGTCCAACTCTATATTGCGCGCCGGATTGCTGCTCAACAAGAATGGACGATTGTTGAATGCGCTGGCGTCCTGCATCGGAAACGCGTCCACTAATTCGTCGGCGCGTATTTGCGCGAGACAACAATCGCCCAATGCCGCCGCGCGCCATTGTCCGCCGCGCGCCGCGCGCGTAATAACCAGGCCCAATAACGCGGCGAACGCGCCAGCTTCCAAACCCGGTTCTTCGTACCATTGCACGGGCTTGCCTGCGCGCGCGCGTCGCCGCATATAGGCGCGCTTTTCGTTTTGCCACACGCGCAGCGTCTCATTCAGCCAGCTTGGCCAGGCATCCGCCGCGCGCCATTGACGCCCAAAACGCTTGACCAAAAGATTTGCCCATTGACGGCTGAGCAAACTCTCGGTCGCGCCATCCGCTAGCGCGCACACGAACGGTTGATTGTCGCGTCCGCGTTTAGGCAGATAAAACGCGTCCTCATATTCATTTTCGGTATTGCCCGCTTTGGGCAGCCATAACACGCGCGTCTCTACATTCACTCGAGTACCCGTATCAAAATTTAAAATGCCCGGCGCCTTGCGGCATCGGGCACCTATAAGCCATCATATCGCAACCGCGACAAACGTTAAACTTTTTAGCGCAGATTGCTTGGACGCGTTCCGATGTCGAGCGATTGCACCACCAACGCGAGGTCGCCATTAAAGACAAAGCCGCGCGCGCCGGGTTGTGGATCGTATCCTTGCTCTTGCGCGATGCCAAGCATGAACGGAGTTAATTCGCTGGCGGTCTCGAACAAGAGTTTCGCGTATTGGTCGGGCAAATTAGCCGCGCTGTCGGGATACGCCAGCGGCGCGTTGGCATTGCTTGAAAGATGCACGTTGAACAATAGCGCGTTGCCGTCCGAAGACGCGATGCGCGTCACCATCTGCATCGCTTGCGTCGGGTCGCCGTCAGTGGATTCGCCATCGGTAATGTGAATGACGATGGGCGGAAAACAATCGGGATGCGCGGCAACAAAACTGTTGAGCATGTCAGCCGCCATCGTCATGGCGCGAACCATCGGCGTGCCTTGATTCGCCACCGGCTCGACCCACAATGGGAATTTTACCTTTTGTTCAATCAAGCCGCCGGCGCCATCGTCCACTTTTTTCGCGCGTTCTTCGATGCGCGCGGGATTTGCCGCGACTTGGCTGATTGGAACTAGCTCGCTGCCTGCCAGCGCGCCCAACCACGCGGGCCCAACGTTCGCGCCGTAACCGATGACGCCGATGTGATAATAATCGCGCACGCCTTCGGTTTTGGCGCATTTAATCACCAGATTTTGCAACAGCCGATTCAATGCGTCTGTCACGCCGTCGGCTTTGCGCTTGCCGGCTTGGCCGCCGAATGGGTCAGCCATCGAACCGGATTGGTCAATCACAAAAATAAAGCACGAGGGATTGGTGCGGCTAATTTCTGCTGAATAGGACATTTTTTTCTCCTTGAGTTCTGGAGTGATATACGCCTTGACCGCGAAAAGGTTATGGTGGATAAAAAAACACCCGCGCCAAATTGAACGCGGGTGTCGGATTGTCAAGCGCGTAGAGTTATTGGACGGTTAATTTTCCGACCATGCCGGCTTCGGTGTGTCCCGCCACATCGCAATGAATCTGGAAGGTCCCGGGGGTCGAAGGCGCCGTGAACGTGCCAGAAGCGGATTGACCCGGCTGCGCGGTCAGTTTGAAATTCAAATCTTTGATGACAAAGGTGTGTTCAACAGTGCCGACATTTTTGAAATTGACGGTCACTTTTTGACCGGGCTTGGCGGTAATGTCCGCCGGCGTATAGGCAAATTCGGAACCTTCCACACTTACGGTCGCGGCGCCGGCGCCCGCGTTGCCACCGCCGCCGCCGCAAGCTGACAAGACGGCTGTAACGGCAACCAATAACCCAACGAACAAGATTAACTTGCGAAACATTGTTTCCTCCTCGTGTGTTCTCAAAAGACGTTTTACTTTTGGGAATACCGTATTGTAAATTTCACGCCCCTCTGACGTGATGAATTGTGTGATTGTGTTTGCGCGCAATGTTTTTGCCAGCGCAAGCTGCCGCAGCGCGCTTTTAAGATAGCGCTTGCGCTGGCGCAAGCGTCGCGTGCGCAACAAATCTATTTTAGTCTTTCAGCGCGTGAACGCAAATTCCGCGTTCAAAAAAAACAGGACAATCCACTTGCCTTGTCCTGTTTTGTGTTTTTAGAATTTTTGCGTGTGCCACTGATAACGCTCAGGGTCGAGCAATGTCCAAATTTGCGCTCGGTCCGTCGCGAACCAATTTAGCCCCTGCGGATTTTCGGTTGGCGGTTTGGGGCGATGCGAAACGAGAAAACGCACGCTCGCGCTGTCAACGAAATTGCCCGCCACATCGTACGCTTTGACGCGCACGGTGTGCGTTTCAGTGTATCCGCCCGCGTCCATGATAACGCCAAACCCATTTGGAAAGACGCCGACAACGCGGTCCGCTTTTTTCGTCATGGTCGCAACGAGCGTTTCGGTAATCGCTGTTACCGTCTTGCCGTCATCTTCCAAGCGCTGTTTGCTCGCCACATAAGCAATCACCGGCATTGTCGGCGAATCCACCGGCAATTCGAGCGCCGCTTTTAACGTTGGCGTAAATGCATCGTGCATTGTAATATTCCATTTTAGCGAGAACGGCGAAACCTGCGTGCGGCCGAGATACGAATCGTCGAGCCAAAAATCCACATAGCCCATCGAGAGATTGTCGCGCGCGTCCGCGTCAATGCTGACCCATTCGTCGTCTTCCATGAGATATTGTTTATCGTCCCACGGATTGATGATTTCCACTTGCGGCGGTTTGTTATCCACTGTGACTTGCGAGGATGCGGTGTGCGCATTGCCGGAACCGTCAACTGCGGTGAGCTGCAACGTGTACAGACCGCTTTCGGTCGTCTCCCAATTTGCCAGCACGCCATTGTCCACACAGCAGCCGCCTTGTCCGATAGTCAACCATTGCGTTGGGTCCAAGCCCGCGCCCACATTCAAACGCCATTCATTCATGCCGCCCATTTTTGCGTTGCCGCGCACTTCGACGATGCCTTTGACTGACGCGTAATTGGCGGGGCTAAAAATCGCCAAATCGCCGCCTGCCGCGCTCGCCGCATACGTGGTGTCAAATTCCGTTGGCGGCTGCGGAATATTATTCTCTTTGACCCAATCTTGCGCGTCGGGCGGATAAATCGGGTACACCACCGTCGTCACTTGGTCGGGCGGATCAAACGCGGTCGCGAGTTTTCCATTTGGCACAAAAATGCGGAACGGTTTCCAAATATCGTCGGGTTTGGTCGGCTCGTTGCCTTGAATAAAAGTTTCGCGTACGACTTGCGGACATTCCGCCGTCGGCAGCAATCCGCTCGCGAGACACACCGGCACGCGCACGATATTTTCTGGCGCGACAAATTCTTGGATCGGCAGTTTTTCATGCAAGAATGTCATGACATCGTGCCAAATCGGCGCCGCGCCCGTGATACCCGAAATATGTTCCATCTCGGAATTGTCCGCGTTGCCGACCCACACGCCGACGACGTAATCGGGCGTATAGCCGAGCGTCCAGTTGTCGCGCCACGATGAAGTGGTGCCGGTTTTCACGGCGGCGGGTCGGTCCAATTTCAAAACGCTGTTTAGACCGAACGCGGGCGCGCGCGCGTTATTATCGCTCAACACATCGGTCATCAAATACGCGGCTTGTTCCGAGACCACGCGTTCGGTCGCGGGTTCTTTGTATTCTTCTTTGAGATTGCCATCGGCATCAACAACTTTTAAAACTGAAACGGGATTGAGCGTGCGAAAACCGTCGCGCTGTTCAGCCGCGTTGACTTGTTGGCCTGCCATGACGCCGCCATTCGCCAATACAGAATACGCGTACGTCATGTCGAGCAATTTCACTTCGCCGCCGCCGAGGGTCAACGCGAGCCCATAATTTTTATCGAGCGTCGTGATGCCCATCTTGTGCGCGAGATTCAAAACGTTTTTGATGCCGACCAAATCCAACACTTTGACGGCGGGGATATTGTACGACGACGCGAGCGCGGTCCGCAAACGCACGGGGCCATGATATTTGCGGTCATAATTCTCTGGCACATACGGCGGATTGGGCGGGTCCTCGAACGCGGTGCGAACATCATAGACTACGCTTGCAGGTGAAAGCGGTGTGCCATCTTGCGCGCCCTTTTCAAATGCTTGTAGATAGCTAAACATCTTGAACGATGAACCGGGTTGGCGGTCTGAGGTGGCGATATTGACTTGGCCGTCAATGTCGCGATTAAAATAATCCACCGAGCCGACCATCGCGCGAATTTCGCCGGTCTGGGGTTCCATGACGACAACCGAAGCGTTCGTTACATTGCGTTTTTCCTCTGTCAGTTTCGCGATTTGATTGCGCGCGATTTCTTCGGCTTGGAGCTGCGCGTCGTAATCGAGGGTCGTATAAACACTCCAACCGCCTTTATTCACCGCCGCTGGACCGTACTTGTCTTCCAAGTAACGGCGCACATAAAAGACAAAGTGCGGCGCTTTGATGTCGAAATTTTTCTGAACGACTTGAATGTCTTGTTTTTTTGCATCCGCGGCTTGGCGTTCGGTAATGTATCCTTCCGTCGCCATACGGTCGAGCGCAATATCGCGGCGTTCGCGGGCAGGGTCAGGATTATCAATCGGATTGAGCGCGGGATATTGCGGAATCGCCGCGAGCGTGGCCGCTTCGGACAAAGTTAACTCGCTTGCATGTTTGCCAAAATACGCTTCGCTTGCCGCCTCGATCCCATACGCGAAATTGCCATAGTAAATGGTGTTGAGATACCATTCCAAAATTTGCTGCTTGCTGTATTTTTGTGAAATCTCGCGCGCCATGATGGTCTCTTGGATTTTGAGTTCCACATTCGTGCGCGATTGCATTTCACGTTCGGGCAGCAAAACTTTTTTCACCAGCTGCTGCGTCAGCGTGGACGCGCCTTGCAGCGGCTGCCCACGCGCCATATTGTAAAACGCGCGCACCATGCCGATATAATCTACGCCCTCGTTCGTCCAAAACGATTTGTCTTCGAGCGCGATCGTGGCGTTAATCAAATACGGCGAAATTTTGTCGAGCGCGACATTGGTGCGATTGCCGCCCGTTGGGTCGAACAATTCATACAACACCACTTTGCCGGTGCGGTCATAAATCTTTGTCGTCTTGAATTGCGTTGCCGCTTGCTGCGAAACTTTTTCGGGTTCGGGGAGATTCTTGGCGAATTCGGAATATACGTTCGTGACCGTTATGGCGGAAAAGACCACGACGCCCAACACAGCCAAGAGCGAACCAAAAATGAGCAAACCAAGCGCGCCGAGCAAAAGTTTTGAAATCCAACTATTGCTGCGCTTGCTGTTGTGCCGCGTATGACGGCGGCGATTGTAAATGGGTATAGAACTCATGCCATCAATCAGTCATGCCATTTTTGGGAGCATCGGAAAAAATGGCACAGTGATTTTACTGTGTTTCGCTCTATCTGCCAAGACGCAAAAGATTTGGGATTTCGTCCTTTGTCGGCAGTTTGCGGGCAAATCGAATTCGCTCGCAACAAATACACGAAACGTCCCTGCGGACGTTCCCGCTGGGCTGCGATTGCGAATATTCTTGATTCGCCGCAGACTTGCGTTCTGGTTGCCGCGCTT
>JAJTXZ010000005.1 GCA_021463195.1 Anaerolineae bacterium | reverse complement strand
GAGCGGAGGCGAGAAATCTCGACCTTGCGCGTCAAACGAGATTTCTCATTGCATTCGAAATGACAATGGCTGCTCCCTGACTTTGTGCCAGCCCTAGCGACATGCATGTCCGTGCCGCAACCAACACTTGAGTTCGCGCGACCGCGCATTCTCAATACCGCGCCTTGACGTCAGAGCCATATAAAACATTTTCGGTGGACACGCCAACACGTTTCGTAATACAATTCTCCGTATGAAAGCGACAGCCCCCAATCTCCAAATCACTCGCGCCGAAATGGAGCGCGCGTTTTATGCAAAAGATTCAAGTTATGACGGCGTCTTTTTCGTCGCCGTGAAAACAACCGGCATCTTTTGCCTGCCTTCCTGTTCCGCGAAGCCCAAGCGCGAAAATATCGAATTCTTTACGCGCGCGCGCGAAGCGATTTTCGCCGGTTATCGCCCATGCAAACGCTGTCATCCGCTCGATGTGAATGGCGCGCCGCCGCGTTGGGCAAAAACGTTGATGGAACGCGTCGAGAAAAATCCCGACGAAAAAATTACCGCGCGCGAAATGGCGAACATGGGCGTCACGCCCGAACGCGCGCGACGCTGGTTTCTCGACCATTACGGCATGACCTTTGCGGAATGGCAGCGCGGCAAACGTTTGGCGGAAGCGTTCACGCAGATTCGCAACGGCTCGCCACTTGATGATGTCGTGTTTGCAAACGGTTACGAATCGCACAGTGGTTTCCGCGACGCGTTTGCGAAAACGTTTGGCGCGTCGCCGGGTAGAGCAGGCGATGAGTTCATTGCCGCGCAATTTATCGAAACCCCGCTTGGTCCGCTGCTCGCCGCCGCGACGCGTGACGCGATTTGTTTTCTCGAATTCTCCGACCGCCGCATGTTGGAATACAATTACAAACAAATTCGCAAACGCTTCGGCTTGCCGATTTTGCCGGCGACAAATGATGTATTGGAAAATTTGCGCGCGGAATTGGATTGTTATTTTTCAGGCAAGCAGAAACGATTTACCGCGCGCGTTGTAATGCGCGGCACGCCCTTTCAAGAACGCGTGTGGAATGAGTTGCAAGAAATTCCGCACGGCGAAACGATTTCGTATGAACAACTCGCGCGCCGAATCGAACAGCCCACCGCCGTCCGCGCCGTCGCGCGCGCGAATGGCGCGAATCGCATCAGCATCATCATTCCCTGTCACCGCGTGATTGGCAAAGATGGCGAACTCACCGGTTATGGCGGCGGTTTGTGGCGCAAGCGGTTGTTGTTAGAATTAGAAAAGACGGGGCATTTGCCCGGCGATACTTGACCCAACGCGCGTAGGTGGGCGTTCCCTAACGCCCGCGCAATGCGCGCCATTCCCGCACGCGTTAGAGAACGCGTGCGACGCGAGCAAGTGAAACGACGCGCGGCAAAAATGCTGCGCGTCGTTTTTTGATTGCCTTAACCTGCGTAGGCAGGTTTCGTGTTTTGGTTGGCGCGATTTCTAATCGCTCCAACTCCATTTCGCCTAGTTGCTTGACAAAGCCCTGTTCTAATGGCAATATCGGAACTCAATGCGCAATGAACAATGCTCAATACGCAAACTCGATTTTGAGCGTTCTGCATTGCGCATTTTGCATTGAACATTCATGTCTGTCGTTGACGAAATCAAACAAAAACTCGACCTCGTTGACCTCGTTTCGCAAACGGTGAAATTGCGCAAGTCGGGCAGGTCGTACGCGGGGCTGTGTCCGTTTCACTCGAACACGCGCACGCCCGCGTTCTATGTTTTTCCCGAAACGCAGACGTGGCATTGTTTTGGCGCGTGCGGCATGGGCGGCGATATTTTTACGTTCGTGATGAAACGCGACAATTTGGATTTTGGCGACGCGCTCAAAATATTGGCGGAACGCGCGGGCGTGTCGCTGCATCGCGACCCGCAGCAAGAATCCGATTCCAAACGCCTTGTCGAAATCAATCAAACCGCCGCGGCGTATTTCAACTATCAACTCAAGCATCATGCCGAAGCCGAACGCGTGCGCGCGTATTTGCGAAAACGCCAAATTAATTCTCTCTCGATTGAAACGTTCCAAATCGGTTACGCGCTCAATTCATACAACGCGCTGCTCGAACATTTGAAAACCAAAGGGTTCGCGGTCTCTGACATTGAACGCGCGGGTTTGGCGTCCTCGAATGAGGACGGGCGCGTGTGGGACCGTTTTCGCGGGCGTCTCATGTTTCCGATTCGCAATCGGCGCGGCGAATATATCGCGTTCGGCGCGCGTGCGTTGAGCGATGACCAGCAGCCGAAATATCTGAATTCGCCCGATTCGCCGATTTTTTCCAAAAGCGATACGTTGTACGGCCTCGACTTGGCAAAGGATGTGATTCGCGCGGAAAATCTCGCCATCATCGTCGAGGGCTACACTGATGTCATCATCGCGCATCAAGAAGGTTTCAAAAACGTGGTCGCCTCGCTTGGCACCGCGCTCACGGAAAAACAGCTGTCGCAATTAGCGCGTCTGACGAAACGCTATGCGCTCGCGCTCGACGCGGATGAAGCGGGCGCGACGGCGACGGAGCGCGGTTTGAATTTGGCGCGCCAAGCGTTGTCGTACAAAAACGCGCCCGTGCCTGTCGGGCCCGGACTTATCGCGTTCAAAGAACGTCTCGACGCGGAGCTCTTGATTTTGGAACTGCCGCCCGGACGCGATCCGGATCAAGTGATTTTGGAAAACGCGGAAACTTGGCGCGCGCTCGCGCAAAACGCGACGCCCTTGCTCGATTATTATTTTAGCGCGCAAGCGCGCGATTTGGATTTGAACAGCGCGCAAGGAAAATCGGAGCTGGCAAAGCGTATCTTGCCCATCATCGCCCAAGTCAAAGACAATGTGCAGCGCGAGCATTACGCCCAAGTTTTGGCGCGGCGCACGCGTTCCGATGAGCGTGTCATTCTCGACCAACTGCGGACTTTTGAAAAGAGCGACGCGCCGTTGCGCGTCAATCAAGCGCCGCGCGCGACGCCGCTCAAACCGCCCGCCGCGCGCTATGACGAATATTTGATTGCGCTCGCGCTGCACGCGCCGGATTATATCGCGCGTGTGGATTTTTTGACGCCGGAAGATTTTAACGATCCGATGCTGCGGCAACTGTGGACGACCTTAACGCGGTATAATAGCGCGACCGCCGCGTTTGACGCAGCCGCTTGGCTCGCGCAACTGAACAGCGCAACGCGCGCGGAGGGGGAACGTTTGCGCCAAGCGGCTAAAGAGATACAATTCGAGGGGGGCGAAGCGTTGCGCGAATTGGAAGCGGCAGCGTATCGTTTGCGATTACAGCGTTTCCAAAATGAATTGACGCAGCTGCGTTTTCTCTTGGAAGAAGCCTCGGCGGAAGAACAAGTCGAGTTGACGCAGCGCGTTATCTTGGTGAGCGGCTGGATTGCCACAGCGAAACGCGCGTTAGATACGCGCACCCTTTTGAGCGCGCATGTGTCGCGTCGCCCATAGATTATTGCTATGCCAAAAAAATCTCGTACGAATCACAAGACTCCGCTGGCGCGAAATCATAAACGCCCGCCGGAAGTTGTCGCGGACAATGACCATGAACCGTTGCTCACATTGGTAACTGATTTGAGCGAGCCGTCCGAAGCCACCGAACCGCCGGACATGGACGCGATTCTAGACCGTTTGGTGGCGCAGGCAGGTGCCAAAAGACGTTTGACCGTTGAACAAATTCGTCACGAATTTCCGGATATTGATGACGACCCCGCGCTCTTGGCGGATTTAAAACAACTGCTCGGCGAGATGAAAGTTGTTGTCGAACTGCCAAGTAGCGCGAAAACATTGTTAGACGATGATGCGACGGTGGTGGTTGAAACCGGCGAGACGGAGGCGGGCAGCGATCCGGTGCGAATGTATTTGCGCGAAATCGGGCGCGTGCCGCTTTTGACTTCGCCGGAAGAATTGCGTTTGGCGGAGCAGATGCAAAAAGGGTTGCGCGCGCAAGTGGATTTGAAAAAGCCCGGTTTGGACGCGAAAACGCGAAATAAACTCAAACTCGAAATCGAAATGGGCGAACGCGCGCGCCAAAAACTTGCCGAAGCGAATTTGCGTTTGGTGGTGAGTGTGGCAAAACGCTATATCGGACGCGGCATGTCGTTTCTCGATTTGATTCAAGAGGGCAATATCGGTTTGCTGCGCGCGGTCGAGAAATTTGATTTTCGCAAAGGTTTTAAATTTTCCACTTATGCGACATGGTGGATTCGTCAAGCGATTTCGCGCGCGATCGCCGACCAAGCGCGCACGATTCGCATCCCCGTGCATATGGTCGAGACGATTAATCGGCTTTTGCGCGTCTCGCGGCGGCTGCAGCAAGAGTTGGGGCGTGAACCCGATTCCGAAGAAATCGCGCTCGAAATGGAAATCCTTACGCCGGAAGAACGCACCGCGATTATCGAAGCGCGCGGACGCGATGAACCGCTCGATCCGCTGCTCGAACGCAAACTAAAACGCGCCGCGTATAAAATTCGCAAAATTTTAAAAATCGCGCAGGAACCGATGTCGCTCGAGATGCCGATTGGCAGCGAGGACAATTCTTCGCTGGGCGATTTTATTGAAGATGAATCCATGCCGGGCCCGGTGGACCAGGCATCGCGCCAACTCTTGAAAGAACAGATGCAGGATGTTCTCGATGGTTTGAGCGACCGCGAGCGCAAAGTGTTGGAACTGCGTTTTGGTTTGCAAGATGGACGCACGCGCACGCTCGAAGAAGTGGGACAGGAATTTGGCGTCACCCGCGAGCGCATCCGTCAAATTGAAGCCAAAGCGCTGCGAAAATTGCGCCATCCAATCCGCAGTCGCAAACTGCGCGATTATTTGGGTTGATGCGATTTTGACGACCGATAATTTTTAGATATAATCTCTTCTCGTTGATTCACTTTCCGCGATAGCTCAATCGGCAGAGCATGCGGCTGTTAACCGCAGGGTTCAAGGTTCAAGTCCTTGTCGCGGAGCTGTCAAAACAAAATTCGCAAGCGGCGCGCTTGCGAATTTTGTTTTATGCTATGTTTGCCGAGTTTGGTAGATTCTTTCATGCCTCCGCTTGACGCGTCCGTCCATGCCGTTCCCAAAACTTTTTCATGGCGTCTGCTCGCGCTGCTGTTATTCGCGCGCACAGCGCTGGATACGGGTTTCCGCGCGGTCTATCCGTTTTTGCCTTTTATCGCGTCCAATCTAGGTGTCAGCGTAGCTAGCGCCGCGCAGATTGTGCAAGCCCGCAATTTGCTCGGTTTTGCCGCGCCGCTGTTTGGCCCTTTGACCGACCGTTATGGCCGCCGCGTTATGATGCTGGCTGGTTTGGCAATCATGGCGGCGACGGGTTTGCTCTTGTATTTTGTCACGTCGCTGTGGATGGCGATTGTGGTCATGACGCTAATGGGTTTGAGTTCGATTCTCTATGTGCCTGCCCAGCAAGCGTATTTGGGCGACCAAGTGCCATACGCGCGACGCGGGCGCATTATGGCCATCGCCGAAATCGCGTGGTCGCTCGCGGCGATCATTGGTTTGCCCTTGATGGGTTTCGTGGTGCAAACGCGCGGCTGGCGCGCGAGTTTTGTCGCGGTGGGAATGGTTGCGCTTGGCGCGTTAGCGCTGCTCTGGTTTGCCTTGCCGCGCGACAAACCCAATGCGTCGCACGCGGCGCGCGCGATGGGCAAAGCGTATTGGGAGGCGCTGCGCGCGCCGATGGCGTTGGCGGTGATTGTGACGACCTTTTTGTCGGCGGCGATGAATGAGAATATTAACATTGTGTTTGCGGACTGGTTGAACCGCGCGTTTGGGATGGATGCTGTCGCGTTGGGCATTGTCGCCGCGGCGATTGGCGGCGCGGAATTTGTCGCGCAGATGATGGTGGCATTATTTGTGGACCGCATCGGCAAATGGAAAATGGTCGCGGGCGGTTTGGTGTTGGGCGTAGGCGCGTATTTGTTGCTGCCCTTTCTCGGCGCGACAGCATGGTCGGGCGGCGCGGGCGTGGTGTTGACATTTTTCGCGTTTGAATTGACGATTGTCGCCGCGCTGCCTTTGATAACGGAAATCGCGCCGAACGCGCGCGCGACGTTGTTGTCGCTCGGCGTCGCGGGCTTTTCATTGGGGCGCGCGGCGGGCTCGTTCATTGGCCCGCTGGTCTATGCGCGTTTTGGTTTTGGCGCGGCGAGTTTTGTTTCGGCGAGCGGAATCTTGCTCGCGTGCGTGATTTGGTTTATGTTTGTGCGCGAAAAACAAGCAGAGGTTATCGCGACGTGATGCGGAATTACTGTTATATCGCCATTGAAGGCGTCATTGGCGTCGGCAAGACGACGTTGGCGCGTTTGCTCAAACCGTTATTTGACGCGCAGACGCTGCTCGAAGTGTTTGAAGAAAATCCGTTCCTCGCGCGCTTTTATCAAGACCGCGAGCGGTACGCGTTCCAGACGCAAACTTTTTTTCTGTTGAGCCGTTATCAGCAGCAGCACGAAGCGGTGCCCAACGCGCTGGCGGTTCAAAATCTCATCAGCGATTATACGTTCGACAAAAATAAAATTTTCGCGCGCTTGACGTTGACCGGCGACGAGTTGGAAATGTACGAGCGAGTGCAGGATACGCTCGGCGCGCGTATTCCGCTGCCGGATTTAATTGTCTATTTGCGCGCGGATGTGGAAAATTTGATGGCGCGCATCGCGCGGCGCGACCGCAGCTATGAACGCGCGATGGAGCGCGATTATATTGCCGCGTTGGCGCAGGCGTACGATGCCTATTACGCGACGTATGCCGCCGCGCCGGTTTTGCAAGTCGAAACGAATCGGATGGATTATTTGCAACGTCCGCAAGACTTGGCGCACGTAGCGGATTTGATTCGCGCGCAGTTGGCAAAGGGCCCGCTGCAAGCCCGCTTGCTATAAGCGGATGGCCTATTTTGTGGAGCGCCAGTCGTTATGAAACATTATCTCGTCATTGCCGGCAATATCGGCGTGGGCAAATCTACGCTGGTCCAAGTGATGCACGAACGGTTGGGTTGGGAGCCGTTTTACGAAGCGGTGGTGGAAAATCCGTATCTCGCGGATTTTTACGCCGATATGCCGCGCTGGGCTTTTCAATCGCAAATGTTTTTTCTCACGCGGCGTTTGCACGCGCATCATCAGTTGATGACGCGCCCCGGCAGCGTCATCCAAGACCGTTCGGTGTACGAAGACGCCGAGATTTTCGCGCGCAATTTATTTTTGCAAAAACGCATGAGCGCGCGCGATTACGCGACGTATACCGACCTGTACGCGGTGTTGAAATTGTTTTTGCCGCCGCCGCAGTTGGTGGTGTATTTGCAAGCGTCGGTGGATACGCTGCTCAAACGGATTGCGCTGCGCGGGCGCGCCTATGAAAAAAATATCGAGCGCGCGTATTTGGAACAGTTGAACAGTTTGTATGACGAATGGATTCAAAATTTTCGACTCGCGCCCGTGCTGACGGTGCCGGCAGACCGATTGGATTTTGTGCGCCATAATCCTGATTTGGAATTGATTCTCGATAAGGTGCAGCGTAAATTGCGCGGCGACCAGTACGTGTTGTTCGAGTAAAGAATGGCTGAAAGGCGATTTGTATTCTCTATAACGACCGATAACGAACGTCTAATGGACCTTTTTCAAAAACACAAGCGCAAGATTCTTGGCTCGATTTTGCTGGCGGTGGTGGTGTACGCGATTTTGTTGTTGATCGCGGATGCCAGTCAACTTGTCGGCGCTATCAGTGCGTTTCGTTGGGAATTGCTGCCAATCATTATTGGATTGACCTTGTTCAATTACGCGGTGCGGTTTGTGAAATGGCATTGGTATTTGAGCGTGGTCGGCGTTCATACGCTGCATTGGTTGGATAGTCTGCTGATTTTTCTCGCGGGTTTTTCGATGACTTTGACGCCGGGCAAAGCGGGCGAATTTCTCAAAGTGTTCATGGTCAAACAGCGCGTGGACGCGCCGGTGGCGACAACTTCACCGGTGATTCTAGCTGAACGCATGACGGATGGGCTGGCGTTGTTGCTGCTCGCGGCGACCGGATTATTTTTATTTGATAGTCCAGCTGTGCGTATGTTGATGCTGGGCGTCGTCATTGGCGCGACGGCGATTGTGCTTGGCGTGCGGCAGCGCGCGCTGGCGGAGCGTTTGCTCAAGCGGCTGGAAAAATTTCCGCGCCTCGCTACGCGGATACATCATTTTTACGCGTTTTACGAAAGCGCATATGATTTATTGAGTTTCAAAAATTTAAGCATTGCGATTGCGTTGGGCGTTGTTTCGTGGGCAGGCGAATGTTTTGCGCTTGCGTTGATTTTGGTTGGCTTGGGTATGCCGTTTTCATGGGAGCTCGTCGCGCTGTCGAATTTCGCGATGGGTTTCGCGACGCTTGCGGGTTCGGTCTTGTTGGTCCCGGGCGGTTTAGGCGTGGCTGAAGCGAGTATCGGCGGATTATTGATTGCGTTTGGCAAACAACCGTGGCTGCCTGTCGGCGCAATCACCGCGACGACTGCCGCCGCCGCGACCTTGATGATTCGCTTCGCGACGTTATGGTTTGGATGGTTGGTGGGCTTGGTATGTTTGGGCATCGTCTCGCGGCGTTTTGGGCAAAGAACCGAGGCGTCCGCCGCCGCGGCGGTGGACGCGGAACCAGAATTGAAAGCGTGAGAGGAATTTGGCGGACGCGGCGGCGCGCAAGCGCGCCCAGTTCTTGACGCGCTATCTTGATTTGGCTGTACAAGGAAACCGCGTCGGCGCATCCCCCGACGCGGTTTTTTTATTTCGCTTTGCCTTGATCCGCCACCGCTTGCGCGGCTTGCGCAATCGCGTCCGCATCGCCGAGATAATAATGCTGGATTGGATTCAGCTGGTCGTCCAATTCATAGACGAGCGGAATGCCGGTGGGAATATTTAGCGCGACAATTTCTGGGTCGGGAATATTATCGAGATATTTGACGAGCGCGCGCAGACTGTTGCCGTGCGCGACAATGATGCTGCGCTGATTTTCGCGTAGCGCGGGAACGATGGCGTCCTGCCAATAGGGCAGAAAACGCGCGACGGTATCTTTCAAACACTCTGTCGTCGGCAGCGTGCGCGGGTCGAGGTTGGCGTAACGACGGTCGTGTCCGGGAAAACGTTCATCGTCGCGTTCGAGCGCGGGCGGTTGAATGTCATAACTGCGCCGCCAAATCAAAACTTGGTCTTGGCCGAATTTTTGCGCGGTCTCGGCTTTGTTCAAACCTTGCAGCGCGCCGTAATGGCGTTCGTTCAAACGCCACGTTTTATAAACGGGCAGCCATTGCATTTCCAATTCGTCCAACGCGAAATTGAGCGTGCGAATCGCGCGTTTCAAAACCGATGTGAACGCGATGTCAAAAACATATCCTCCCGCTTTTAACGTCTGTCCCGCCGCGCGCGCTTCCGCCGCGCCTTTTGCGGTCAAGTCTACATCCGTCCAGCCGGTGAAACGATTTTCTTGATTCCACGCGCTTTCGCCATGTCGTAATAAAACGAGTTTGTGCATACGCGCTTGCTCCTTTGCCCCGAGTATATTTCAAAATTCCAAAATCTGAAATCTAAAATTAAAATGGCACGCGCCATTCTATCAAGTCAAGTCTTTATGGCGCGACGAAATATGTCCCATTGCGCGCGTGGATTGCCTATTGTAAAATCGGCGGCGAGGTTGGATAATGAATCAAATGGAATTGCAACAACATATTTCAAATCAGACGCTGCCGCAAGCGGCGGAACAACTGCAAGCGGAACGCGCGGCGGCGCAAGCCGACAATAATCCGCAAAAGCAAGCCGAAGCGACAAACGATTTAGGCATCGTGTATCTGATGCAAAATGATATGGAAACCGCGCGCGCGTGGTTGACAGAGGCGCAACAGTTATTTATTCAGGCGAACGACGCGGCGGGTCAAGGGCGCGCGACGGGCAATCTCGCGCAGTTGGAAGAACGCGCGGGCAATGGCGACGCGGCGGGCGCGCTGTATATGCAAGCCGCGGATTTGTTGCGCGAAGGGAATGCGTTCGCGGATGAATATACGACGCGGCGGCGTTTGAGCAAATATTATTTAACGCACGGCGCGACGTTATTGTCCTTGAACGAAACGGTCAAAGCGCTGCGCGTGAAACCGGACGCGGGCGCTTGGGACAAATTTCAAATTTGGTTTTATTCGATTCCGTTGAGTTTGATGGGCATAAAAATCTAGGACGGGGCTTTAGCCCCGTCCTTTTTTTTTATTGCACCGTAAAGATTTTTGTGTCCACCAATTGGTCGTTCACGTAAATTTCCACTTTGTATTCGCCGGGCGGGAATCCATCGGGCGTAGGCGTGAGGCGAAAATCGAGCCAACGCGTGCCATCCACCGGCGGCAGTTTGAATTCCAGCGGTTCTTGATTGGGTGGATACCATTGCGCGCGGAGGAGCGTGTTGGCGGGCGCGTCCTGAATTTTGACAACAGCGTGAATGGCTTCCGCGTTCTTGGTAAACAGATTAGTTGGATTCACCGGTTCGAATGTGACGGGCTTGGCGTCTGTGGCAAGCACAATGTCTGTGACCACGCGCGCGTCCGCGTTTGGGCTGGCGCTGCTCGCGATAACGTGAAATGGTTTTGATACGGCGAGTTTTCCATCCACGTAAATTTCCACGCAGTACGCGCCGACGGGCCAAGCGGGTTGCGTGCCTTTCAAGGTAAAGTCCACATTGCGTGAGCCGCCGTCGGTAATTTGCAAAGTGTTGGCGTCAATCTGCTGCGGTTTATAGCCGACGGCTTGCATCAAACGCCACGTTGCGCCGAGCTGCAAATTGTCTGGCGCATCTTGAAGCGTCACCACCGCGTGCAAGGTCTCTTGGTCTGCTTGAAAATTTTCCGTGATTTCTATCGGCTCAAAGTTTGCGCCTTGCGCGTCTTTGGCCAAAACAACTTGGGTGATAAAGGGCGGCGTCTCGCCCGGCGCGCAAACGTCGGACGCAATGGCAGCGAGGGTGGGTGTTTTGGCGTTTGCGGCGATGGTGGTGGGCGTGTCAGTCGCCGCAGGCAGAGTCGCCGGTATTGCGGTACTTGTTTCGCCGCCGCACGCGGCGCACAAAACAAGCGCGCTCAGCGTGGCAAGCGCGATAAAAATATTCTTCATTTGATTTTCGAGGGTAGCAACGGAATCAGGTTCTTTTTGGTTTTTGGGCGGGTAGCAACGGAACCGGGTTCCGTTGCTACCCGCACCCATTCGCGCGCGGTCTGGTCTATTCTTCTTCTTCGGCTTCGCCGGCGCGTTCCTTTTTCGCGTGTTCGATGATTGGCGCGGCGATGTGCGATGGCACAATATCATAATGGTCGAACGCCATTGTAAAGTAACCGCGTCCTTGGGTCATGGAACGTAGGTCGGTGGCGTAGCGGGCGATTTCGGCGAGCGGCGCCTGCGCGGTAATGATAGACCAGTTCGCTTTTTGGTCCATTCCTTGCACGCGCGCGCGCTTGGTGTTCAAATCGCCAATGATGTCGCCCATGAAATTTTCGGGGACGGTGATTTCCATATTCATCACCGGTTCAAGCAATACCGGATTCGCTTGCGGAAGTCCTTGCTTGAACGCTTTATGCGCGGCGAGTTTGAACGCCATTTCGCTGGAATCAACGGGATGATACGAACCGTCGTACAAGACCGCGCGAAAATCGGTGGTGGGAAAGCCCGCGAGAACGCCGCGCGAAATAATTTCGCGCATTCCTTTTTCGACGGCGGGGATGTATTGATTCGGCACCGAGCCGCCAAAGATTTCTTCGGCAAACTCGAAACCTGTGCCGCGCGGCAGCGGTTCAAAGCGGACCCATGTATCGCCAAATTGGCCGCGTCCGCCCGTTTGTTTTTTGTGGCGCCCTTGCACTTCGATTTTTTTCGTGATGGTCTCTTTGTACGGAATTTTTGGCACGCTTGTCAAGAGCTCGACGCCAAATTTTTGTTTCAGCCGTTGGACGGCGACGCTGACGTGCGAATCGCCCATGCCCGCCATAATACTTTCGCTTGTGTCAGGTTCGCGATAGACGCGCAAAGTGGGATCTTCGTCCACCAACTTTTGCAGCGCGCCGCTCATCTTGTCCAAATCGGTTTTGGTTTTAGGTGTGAGCGCGACCGAATAGACCGGATTTGGATAAACAATCTTGTTTAGTTCGAGCGGATGTGTTTTGTCGCACAATGTATCGTTCGTGGATGTTTCATTCAATTTTGCGACGGCGCCGAGGTCGCCCGCGTAAATATGTTTGATCGGCAGTTGTTCTTTGCCGCGCAGCACATACAGTTGCCCGATGCGCTCTTCGTTATTTGTCCGCGCATTGTTCACGCGCGAATCGGATTGCATCGTTCCGCTGTAGACGCGAAAATAGGTGAGCTTGCCCACATAGGGGTCGGCTTGGGTTTTCCAAACGAACGCGGCGAGCGGGCCCGCGTCGCTGTCGGGCAATTTTTCTAGCTTGTCCGTCGCGAGATTCTTGGCGTTCTGCGCGGGCATTTCGACGGGACTGGGCGCATAATCGGCGAAAAATTTATGCAAATAATCTACGCCGATATTTTGTGTCGCCGAGCCGCACAAGACTGGCACGAGCGTTCCGCCCGCGACGCCGTGTTCGAGTCCGGCGCGAATTTCTTCGTCGCTCAATTCGCCCGTGTCAAAATATTTTTCAATCAGTTTGTCGTCGCTCTCGGCGGCGATTTCGACGAGCTGCGCGCGACGTTCTTCCACCGCAGCTTGCAAATCGGCGGGAATCGCGCCTTCGCTCTTGCCGATGAACGCTTTGCGATTCACCACGTTGACTTCGCCTTTGAAAGATGCTTCGCGCCCGATGGGCAGTTGCAGCGCGGCGATGGATTTGCCATAGCGTTCGCGCAGCTGGTCCAGCACGCGAAAGAAATCGGCGTTCTCGCGGTCCATCTTGTTGATGTAAATGACGCGCGGCAAATTCAATTCTTCGCAATATTGCCACACGAGTTCGGTGCCGACTTCGATGCCCGCGACGGCGTCCACGAGAATCACCGCGCAATCGGCGACGCGCAGCGCGCCCTTCATCTCGCCCGCGAAATCAATGTAACCGGGCGTGTCAATGAGATTGATTTTGTAGCCATTCCATTCGCAGGGAATGACGGACGAACTGATGGAAATTTTGCGACGCTGTTCTTCGGGGTCGAAATCCGAGACGGTGTTAGCGTCGTCCACCTTGCCGAGACGGGAGGTCGCGCCCGTGTTAAAGAGGAGCGCTTCGGCGAGGGAAGTTTTGCCGGAACTCGAATGACCAATCAATGCGATGTTGCGTATCTTGTCTGCGCGATATTCATTCATAGGCGTATCGCTTAAAACTCCTTCGTTTTACAGATTTTTGTTCCACACGAAAAGCGTTAGGTGAATGGATGAGAATTATAGCATAGGTGAAAAGAGGAATAGAAAAGCGACTGAAAAAAATGCCGTCGCCTCTCAAATCCGTTGTCCGCGTTTTCTCAACCATCGTTCCAACGACGCCAGACTCTCATTCGATTTTTTCCCCAACAACAAACCATTTGCGCCCAAATCTTCATTTAGCCCGCGCTATTGAATGTTACTTTGGCGCGTCATGCGGCTCCGTCATCAACCTTACTCCATCCAGAATCTGGCGCATGCGTCTTTTGGATAGCGTTCCAATGAATTCTCGCAATTGCAATTTATCAACGGTGTAAATTTGTGAAACCAGCACGACGCTTTGTTTTGGCAGGTTCGCCTCATCTTGTTCTAGCAATACATTTCCCGGCACCTTGGCGCGCTTTACATTGGAGGTAAGACTGCACACAATCACTGAACTGATTTGGCTGTGATTGTACAGGTTGTTCTGTATGACAACGCTCGGGTGTGTGTGCCTGGGCTCAGAACCGTTCGGGTCATCGAAATCTACCCAGAACACATCGCCTTGATTGACTACCATGTGCCTTTGACCATTCGTTTGTGATGTTGGCGCATTTGCCCAACGCGTTTCCGTTCGGCTCTGTCGGGTGGCGCGTCCTGAATCGCCTGATTTATTTTGTCAAAGAGGCGTTTGTTTTGATATTCGTCAAGATAATTTTCGAGCGCCATTACAAACAAGCGGCTGCGCGACACATTTAACTCGCGCGCGAGCTCTTCCGCTTGGTCAAAGAGTGATTTTTGCAGCGAGATGGCGGTTTTTACATTTTCCATGTTTATACTCCTAATTGTGCAAAGTATAATCATTTGTTATACCAATGTCAATACACATCCGCCGGCGTCATTCAATAATCTCAATTCCCGATTAGGTAATATCACCGCTTCGTGCTACACTAACAAGCGTTAGAGACAAGTTTGCATGTAGAGTCACGTCGCCGTGTTCTATGCACGAGCGGCGTTTTTTATTCTACGAGAGTCATTTCCCTCGCCTTTGAGTGAGCCGTCATGGCTCCAACCTTTTTCTCCTGACCCGTCTGTGTCCCCGCGGTAGTTCACATCGGCAATTTTCACCGCATCGAAATGTACGACAAAGGCGATGAACTGCATCGCACAAATTCGTCGTACTGCTAGGAGTTTATGAATTTCAATAGTTTCAGTCTTGACGCGCGCCTGCACAAAAGCATCGCCGCGCTCGGTTTTCAAGAACCCACGCCGATTCAAGCCGCGACGATTCCCGTTGCGCTGACAGGTCAAGATATTTTAGGTTCCGCAGAAACAGGCACGGGCAAAACCGCCGCGTTCCTCATTCCTGCAATACAAAAATTGCTTGAGCAAAATGTCGCGCAACATTCTTTGCGCGTGTTGATTCTTGTGCCGACGCGCGAACTCGCGCTCCAAGTCGCGGAACAAGCGCAGGCATTGGTCAAGCATACTGATTTGCGCGTCGCCGCGATTTATGGCGGCGTCGGCATGGTGAATCAAGAACAGGCGCTCAAACGCCGAACCGATATTATCATCGCCACGCCCGGACGTTTGCAAGACCACATGCAGCGCGGCTACGTAACGTTTCAAGATTTGCAAGTGTTAGTTTTGGACGAAGCCGACCGCATGTTGGACGTTGGCTTTTTGCCCGCGATTCGTCGCATCGTGCGCGAACTGCCGCGCGAACGCCAAACGATGTTGTTCTCGGCGACGCTCGTCGCGGAAATTCTTTCGCTCGCGTCCGAAGTGACGTTCAAACCCGCGCGCATCGCGGTTGAAACCACCGTGACGCCGCAAGCGATTGAACAAACCTTGTTCACCGTTGGCGAGCATCAAAAAACCGAAGCGCTGCAAAAATTGCTCGCGGACAAGGAAATGGAAAGCGTTCTCGTTTTCGCGCGCACCAAACATCGCGCGGACAAAATCGTCAAACATCTCAAAAAGGCGAACATTCGCGCGGATGTCATTCACGGCAACCGTTCGCAAGGGCAGCGTGTCGCCGCGCTCAATGCGTTTCGCAATGGCAAAGCGCGCGTGTTGGTCGCCACCGACATTGCCGCGCGCGGAATTGATGTCGAAGGCATTTCGCACGTCGTCAATTACGATGTGCCGATGCAAGCCGAAGATTACGTGCATCGCATCGGACGCACGGGGCGCGCGCAAGCGGTGGGCAGCGCGTACACGCTCGTCACGCCGCTCGATGAGCCGCAAGTGAAAAAAATCGAACGCGTGTTGAATCAAAAATTGCCGCGTCGTCGCATTGACGGGATTGAGCCGAGCGCATCCATGTTCAATCAACCAAACGCCGACGCGATTCAACAATACATTCAAGCCAATCGTCAGCGCAAAATGACAATGGCAGCGCGTTAGCGCAAATAAAAAAACTCGCTCGAATTTTTCGAGCGAGTTTTTTTATTCAAAGCGCAATCAACACAATCGCCGCGAGCGCCAGCGCTACGCCGAGTTGTTGGAGGCGCGATATTTTTTCATGCAAAAAAATCCGCGACAAAATTACGGTGGACGCAGGATACAACGACGAAAGAATCGTCGCCACATCGAGCCGTCCGAACGTACTCGAAAGCAAAAAGAAAATATTTCCGCCCGCGTCGAAAATGCCTGACAGCATCGCGAGCGGCAGGACTTGCCTGGACGGCAGTGGCGCGCGCCGCCAGAGCAAAAGCGCCAAAACGATGGGTGTGGCGATACCGCGTGAAAACACCAACGGGAAAAAGGTTCCGCCATTGCTGCCCTGATGAATGAAAATAAAAAACAAGCCAAAACCGATGCCTGCTAAAATCGCCAACCCCAACGCGCGCATTTCGCCGATGCCTTGATTAGAATAACTGATCAAAATAATCGCGGCGATAGCAATGCCAAAGCCGACTTGTTTGGTCGAGTCGGGCAAGCCGATCGTGAGCGCGCCATAAACGGCGGGCAGCAGCGCGCCAATGACGGCAGACACCGGCGCAACAATGGTGGCGCGCGCGGTTGCCAAACCCAAATACAACGCGCCGAGACCGAGCGTGCCGACAATCCCTGCTGCCATGCTCCAACCGATTTGGACGTTGGAAGGAAATGGTTCCTGAAACAATAACGCGCACAGAATCAAAATGAGCAGTCCGGTCACTTCATTGACCAGCAGCGCGCCCAACACTGACGAACGGCGCGAACTCAAGCCGCCCAAAAAATCACCCGCGCCCCAGACAAGCGCGGATGATAAACCAAACACGACGGACGCGAATTCGCTGCCCATTACACCGTCTCGCCGCGCTTTATTTTCTCTATTCGTCGTTGAAGATAGGGCGAAAAATGCCCCGCGTATTTTTCCCACAACGCGGGATCGCGCCAATCTGTTCCGCGCACGGTGCCGCGACAAGCAGGCGCGCCGCATTCGCATTTAAATTCGTCGTAATCGCTGCCATCGCTCATCGCGTAATCAAACGTAATTTCTTCGCCCGCCGCGATATCGCGCAAGGCAACGAGTTCGATTTGTCCGCTCAAGCCCCCGTTCGGCTCGCACGAATGATTCACGTAATCGCTCGGTCCCTCGTTGAGCGCGACGAGAAATAAATTTTCTTCGATTTGGATGCTCAAGCGGCGCAGCCGCTCGGGCAGCGTTTCAAAAGTTTCTTGTGTCACCACTTCGCCGCCCCACATCGCGAGCATTTCCTCTTTTTGAATGGGCGCAATCGCATAGACTCCGTACTCGCGATGCGTTTTCAAACGCGCGGTCGCTTTGGGCGAAAGATAACAAGTTGGTTGATTCAACATAATAGCTTTGCTCCGTCAAGTTAGCGGCGCAAGCTTAATCAGAAAACGCGCCTTGTCAACCGCGCCGCCTTATTTTGGGCGAATCGAATTCGCTCGCAACAAGTGCGCGAAACGTCCCTGCGGACGTTTAACCGCTTGAGGTGATTTCCAAAATTTGGACGTACCCCTTTCTACGCGCGGATGCTGTTTTTCTGAACGCAAATGTGTTACACTCTAATTCTAATGCCTAGAATGTCGCTGTCGTCTGCGCTTGGCTTGCTCTTGCTTGCGCTGTTTGCCGCGCCTGCGCGCGCGGCGCCTTCAGTCACGCTGGTTATCACCGGTGTTTACGCTGACCCCTTTATGTCGGGCGACAATTCCGAAGCGGTGCAATTACAAAACATTGGCGCCGCGCCATTAACGCTCGATGGTTGGCAGTTGAGCGATGGCGAAGGCGTTGTCACGTTTCCCAATGGCGCGATGCTGAATGCGGGACAAAAAATTTGGGCGGCGAAAACCGCGTCCGCGTTTTTCGGCGAATTTGGTTTTCTCCCCGCGTACGAATACGGCGCGGATTCCAACGCGAGTGTGCCGAACATGTCGGGCAGCGCCATGTCGTTGACGGATGCGGGCGATCAAGTTTGGGTGTATGACAACACCGCGACCGTGATTGACGCGCTGGTGTACGGCGATGCGTCATTGGGCGCGCCCGATTGGGATGGCGCGGCGGTCCAGCCGTATGTCTTTGGCAGCGCGAGTAAAGAGGGCCAAATTTTATTTCGCAAACGTCAAGAATCGAACGGGCTGCCCGTTCCTGATACTGACACGCGCGCCGATTGGGCGCAAGACACCGCCGATAATTTTTTGGGCAAACAGGTGGAATATCCCGGCTGGGACCGCGACGAATTTTTTCAAACCGCCAAAGCCAGCGCGCCCGCGACGATAAAATATTGTGTCGCGCCGGATAACTTGTATCAATGTTTGCGCGACGAAATCATTGGCGCCACCGCGACGATTTCGATGGAAATCTATTCGCTCAACAATGCGCGACTCGTTGACGCGATTACCGAGACGCTTGACGCGGGCGCGCAATTTACCGTCATGCTCGATGGCGGCGCGTTGGACGCGCAGGGCAAATGGGCATGCGCGCAAATTGAGACGCATGGCGGGCAGTGTTGGATTTTCGCGAGCAAACCGCAAGCCAATGTCCATAAACGCTATGATAATCAGCACGGTAAATGGCTCGTGATTGACGGGACGCGCGCGCTGATCGGCTCGGAAAATTTTGGCGACGATGCGATGCCCTCCGACGACAAGGGCGACGGCACGCTCGGCACGCGCGGCGGTTATTTGATTACGGATAATCCCGCGATCGTCAATGCCGCGCAAGAAATTCTAGAGCGCGATTTTGATCCGACCCGTCATTTGGATGTGCGACGCTGGGGCGCCTACGCGGATGATTTTCCACCGTACGATTTTACGCCGAATTATGAGAATGGCGGCAAAGGGTACAACGCGCAATTCGTCGCGCCGCTGACGTTGAACGGCGCGTATCCAATTGAACTCGTCCAGTGTCCCGATAATTGCTTGCGTTCGATGGACGCGTTGTTGGGCATGGTCGCGCAAGCGGACGCGGGCGATACCTTGTTGGTCGAGCAATTGTACGAATACACGTATTGGGGCGCGGGCAGCAGTAATCCGTCCGCCGACCCGAATTTGCGTTTGGAAGCGTACCTTGACGCGGCGCGGCGCGGCGCGCGCGTGCGTATCTTGCTCGATTCGTTCTACGATATCTTTAGCGGTCCACGCAGCAACTGGGCGACCTGCGCGTACGTCAACGCGTTATCCGCGCAATACGATATTCAATGCCGTCTAGGCAATCCGACGGGGCAGGGCATTCACATGAAAATGGTTCTGCTGCAAAAAGGCGCGATGGGTTTTGTTCATCTTGGCAGCATCAACGGTTCTGAAACATCAAACAAATTGAATCGCGAATTGGCGACGCAAGTGGAATCGCTCGACGCGTATAATTATTGGGCGAATGTGTTTAACGCCGATTGGCGCACGACGACCTTTGCGCCGCACCGTATCGTTTTGCCATTTTTGTTGCGTCGCGACAAACCGTAAAAAACAAGTCTATTTGACCAATCAAATTTTTGCATTACACTACGCCAAGTTGCCCCCGTAGCTCAGTGGATAGAGCAGCGGCCTCCGGAGCCGTGCGCGCACGTTCGAGTCGTGTCGGGGGCGTTTAAAACCAGCGGCAGGGAAACAAGTAAACAGGGGCTCCCGGTATATTTGTTTCCCTGTTTGCTTGAGTTCGTTTGCCATGACCTACGATGCCTGGCGTTTGTATTTTGAACGCGTGATTGAAAAGCCCGACGCGGCGATTAATCTCGCGGAAGGCGCGTTGATTCTTGCCGCCGATGAGTATCCTGATTTGGAGATCGCGCCGCATCTCGCGCAGTTGGATGCTTGGGCGGAAATGGCCGCGCCGCGCGTGCAGCGCGCGCATACGCCGCGCGCGCAGATTGCCGCGCTGACCGCGTTTCTCTTTGGCGAACTCGCATTTGCGGGCAATCGCGACGATTACTATGATCCGCGCAATAGTTATTTCAACGATGTCTTGGCGCGGCGCGTTGGCATCCCCATTTCGTTATCCGTTTTAACGCTCGCGTTAGCGCGTCGTTTGGACCTGCCGATTGTGGGCGTCGGCTTGCCGGGCCATTTTTGCGTCAAATGGCAGGATGCGGCGAACGAAATTGTTTTTGACCCATTCGACGGCGGCGCGATTTTGGATTTGGCGGCGATTAGCGCGCGCGTGCGCCAAGCGGCGCTGCCGCACGCGACGTTTGAACCCGATTGGCTCAACGCGGTCAGCAATAAATATATTTTGTTTCGGATGCTGAATAATCTAAAAATGATTTTTATTCGCCGCGCGCAAACGCGGCGCGCCCAGCAGGCGGTGGATAAAATGCTGTTGCTCGATCCACGCGCCAGCGGCGAACTGCGCGATATGGGCATTCTCTCGTTGCGCTTGGGCGAATATCGGCGGGCAGTCAGTTACTTGGAACAATATTTATTGGCGCATTCCGACGCGCATGACGCGACGGAGATACGCGCGCTCTTGTCAAACGCGCTCGCGCAGGTGGAACGGCTGAATTAGCGCGCGACGGGCTTTGCTTTTTTGCTCCAGCGGAATTGGCGTCAAGCGGCGCCGTAAACATGCTAACGAATCTTTACGCGATGGTCACGCAGCGCGTCGGATGGGCGGAATTGCCAATCGGCATTTTGCGCCTTCAAGGCGCCGACGCGCAAAAGTGGCTGCATAAAATTGTCACCGCCGATGTGGAACATTTGCGGCATGGGCAAGGCGTGTACAGCGCGCTGTTGGACGCGAAAGGACATTTCACCGCCGCGTTTGTCATTTTACGCGACCATGAAACTTTTGGCGTGTTTGTTGATTTGGCGGCGCGCGAAACTCTAGCCCGCGCGTTTCGTCGTTACATTCTCCGCGAACAGGTGACGCGCGCCGATGTGACCGATAGTTGGACGCGTTTTGTTTTAATTGGCGATCACGCGGCGGCGGCGGTGGAACAATTATTCGGCACGCGCGCGCCGGAAAATTTATATGATTGGGTTTGGGGCAATCAGAATGAAATCGCCGCGCGTATTTTTCGTTCCGCGCGCGCGCGCGTGCCGTCGTATGATGTGATGATTCCGAACGCCGGCGCGGATAGTTTGCGCGCGAAATTGCAAGCTTTGCCTGTGAGCTCGGACGAATTGTTGGAAACGTTGCGTATCGAAGCGGGCTTGCCGCGTTGGGGTGTTGATTTTGACGCGACGACGCTTGCGCTCGAAATTCCCGATGTGATGCGGATTCGCGTTGATCAAGGATGTTACGTCGGACAAGAAGTGGTCGCGCGCATCGTGCATCGCGGGCATGTGAATCGGCATTTGCGCGGGCTGCGGATTGAAAATGATTTTCTGCCCGAGCGCGGCGAACCAATTCAATTTGAAGGTGTCAATGTCGGCGCGATTACATCAGCCGCCCATTCGCCACTGTTCGGCAATATCGCGCTCGGCTACATAAAGCGCGCAGTGGAGATTGGCGCGCGGGTGAAATTGAACGGCGCAGACGCGCGCATTGTTGAACTGCCATTCCCGTTGTCGTAGAACAATTTTGTAAATTGTTCTTGCATCGCCACCGACGAACCATTTGCGAAATTGTCCTACCTTGCTTATGTCAATTTTTCTAACCGAACAAAATGTCGAACAATTATTGACAATGCGCGACGCGCTGCGTTGTGTCGAGGACGCGCTGCGCGAGTATGGAAATGGCGCCGCGCAGAATCAACCGCGTCAACGCGTGCGTACGCCGCGCGGCGCGCTAAACGTGATGCCCGCCGGACTAGTTGCGCGCGGCTATGTTGGCTTTAAAGCGTACGCCACTTTTCGCGGCGGCGCGCGCTTTTATTTTCATCTCTTGGACAGCGCCACTGGCGAATATCTTGCCATCATTGAAGCGGATCGTTTGGGCCAAATGCGGACAGGCGCGGCGTCGGGCGTCGCGACAAAATTTCTGGCGCGCGCGGACGCGCGAACACTTGGCATTATCGGCACGGGCTGGCAAGCGGAATCGCAGCTAGAGGCAGTGTGCGCGACGCGCGCCTTTGAAAGCGTGAAATGTTTTTCGCGCGCTGAAACGCATCGCGCGCGATTCGCCGCGAAAATGTCCGCGCGCTTGAAAATCGCGATTGAACCCGTGTCGTCTGCGCGCGACGCGATTGTCGAAAGCGATGTTGTGATTGCGATTACGACCGCCGCGCAGCCCGTCATTTACGGCGAATGGTTAAAGGCGGGCGCGCACGTTAACGCGGCGGGCGGAAACTGGGCGGTGCGCCGCGAAGTGGATACGGAAACGGTCAAGCGCGCCCGCGTGATTTTTGCCGATTCGGTGGAGCAAGCCAAAATCGAAGCGGGCGATTTGATTTACGCTGTTTCGGAAAACGCCATCGGCTGGCATCAGGTCCAAGAATTGTCCGCGCTGATGAGCGGGCGCGCGGCGGGGCGCGCGTCCGCGGATGATATTACTTTGTTTAAATCGTGCGGCATCGCGTTGGAAGATGTGGCGGTTGGTTCGTTTGTGTATGAACGCGCGCGGGAATTGGGAGTGGGTTTGTCGCTGCCGTTTTAAGGGCGCTGGTCGTGATGCGGCAAAATCGTTCGCGGCGAATATGCGTATCAATCCGAGCAATTAGCGAGCGTCATCGGCGCGAACGATGAACCGCCGCGTCGAACGCGCACGGATCAAACCGATCTCTTTTCTGTCGGAGGCGCTGCGCGACGGAAATTTGCTGGGCGGTCGAGCAGAGATTTTGCGGCGCGGCGAGATTGTCAGTGTAAATGGACATGACGCGGACACGAAAAAAGAATCTGGTGGCGCTCGAGATAATTATTTTTTAGGGCTTGGAGCCGATTCCACTTTGATTTGTGGGTAGACCTTTCGGGTTTCCGAAAACCCGAAAGATCTAGAACCACACTTCCTCGCGGTCTTTTTTATTTATTACGTCCCATCCACATTGTTCGGCAAATTCAATGGCTTGGGCGGCGGTGGAAAATTGCGCCGCATTGTCAATTTCCGCAATTTCCACAATATCCCCAAAGCATGTGACAAAACCAAAAGAAGCTTGCTCTGTCATAATGAGATAGCCCCAAGTCTTGTAGGCGGCGGGTGGTAAGATGACTACACTCGGTCCGCTAAATCTGCGTTTCCTATATTTACGCGCCCAAGACATTGGATACATTTGCGTAACTCCTCAAATCGCGGATAATTTACAGTCCATCCTGGCGTGATTTCAAATTCGCAAGATGGCCGAGTTTACTATAAGCGGAAAATTTTGCGCTGTGAACTAGCGTAATGTTGGTTTTTATTAGATTGCGCCGGCAAAATGCCGAAAAAAAATAGCGGATTTTCAGGACTAGCGTTAACGATAGGGTCAACGAGGAGTAATTTATGCCTTTGGCGCAAGAGCGTCTTGCGAAATTAGAGACCTTGACACCCCGCGAGATGGAAGTGTTACAGTGCCTCCGAAACGGTTTGAGTAGCGAAGAGGTTGCCGCCAAATTGTTTATTTCGCCCCCAACCGCGCGCTTTCATATCAGCAACATCTATGTCAAATTGGATTTGGACAAGGTGCGTCGAGGAAGCGTCCGCCAACGCGAGCTTGTCAAATATTTGGAACTGCTTGGCAAGCCAAGTCAAGTCATTGCGTCGGATCGTCAAGCGGATATAGTTTCGGTTCCGGCGCCAAGCGCAGCGGTGTTGGCAGAAACATCTGCCGAGACTCGAGCGCTCGACGCGGCTAATTTGGCTGATAACTCGACCGATCAGCACGCGGCGCCTGTGAAACGTCCGCCACAGCTGAAGCGGACGCTTGCGTTCGGCTTGGCGATGATGGCGGCAGGCGCTCTGCTTTTCGTAATAATTCCGCGTATTTTTTCCAGCGCGTCGCCACTCGTGCCGCTTGCCACTGTTACGAACTCTGCTGTGGCGCGTATTGCCGGAGCGACAATAGCGCCAACACGATCGAGCGAACTGTCCCAAGTTGAATCAGCCAATGCTTCCAAGAATGGGTTATGCGGTGAATCAAAGCGGATACCGCTGAGTGACGCGCCGCGATTTTTGCAATCGCAGGGGATCAGTTTATTCACGCCTGAAAATACTGACGGCGCGGTTCTCTCGAACAAAGTTCGCGTTGTGCTTGGCGACGAAACGGGAGTTTGGATTGGGTTTCATTGGACCGACCAGTCGCCGCGCAGCGGTTTGGCGCATTATGACCGTATCCGCCGTGAGTGGGCGGTGTGCGCGTTGACCAGCGCGGACGCGACGCGTAATATCAATGATTTGGCGCTTGATTCACAAGGGCGAATTTGGGCGGCGACCGAACATAGGGGCGTAGCGGTTTTTGATCAGGGCGCATGGCGAAACTATACGGTTGCGGATCATTTGCCGAGCAACGACACCTTTGGTTTGACGATTGATTCCAATGGGAATCTCTGGCTAGCGACATGGGAGGGTATCGCGCGTTTCGACGGCGCGCGCTGGGATTTGATTTATTCGGTCGAAAATGGCACGCTTGTCAGCAACCATGTTCATCACATCGCGTTTGATAGTCGCGGCGATATTTGGGTCGCCTATATCCACGAGGGCGTTAGTCATTTTGACAGCGTTCAAGGACAATGGATTCATTACAATACCAAGAATAGCGCTTTGCCGGGTTTGGAAGGACGTCGCATTCTGGTGCGACCCGCAAACGATAAACACTCTGAAGAAATTTGGGTCGCCACAGCCGACGGTGGGTTGGGTGTTTTTCGAGATGGTGAATGGTCCGCGCAAAATAGCGCGAATGGACTGCCCAGCAATCACGTCAACTGGGTAACACTTGATTCATTCGACCGAGTTTGGGCAGCGACGACCCAAGGCGTTGTCTATTTCGACGATGCGCGTTGGACGCTCTATCATAATTTGGCGACCTTTGCTATTTCGTTCACCAAAGAACAGAGTGAACGATGTCCACCGCCCGATTATCATGTCTGGACCGCCACGATTGAACGAGGTTTGTCGCATTCGCGTATTCCGCTACCCGTCACAACGCTGGATGTGTTAGCGGTCAAATATTTTTCAGTGGACGGTCAAGAGTTGGCGCAGCCGCTTGCGCTCAAACCGGGCGAGAAATTCCGCGTGGCGGTAACTGTGCGCACGCGCGCGCCGTATCGGTTGCAAGAAGGCGATGCTTTGATGCACTGTGATCCAGATGCGCAAGATCGCTTTGGCGCTTTTCAGCACATGATTCCGCCGAAAGGGCAGGAAATCGAACCGGGGCAGCCCGTCACATTTACCGATTTCGATTCGCTGTTTACCGCGCCCGCATTGCCGGCGGGAGTAGCTGAAAAGACCTTTAGCAGTAATTGGCAAGTGTGGTTGTGCACGCGCTACACTGGGCCGGTGATTCCGATCACCTTTTCGGTCAAACAGTGAGGAGCGTTATAAAATTCGTTTGGCGCGCGGAGTTTTAAAACGCGCGCGGCGTGAGATTTTGGCGAATGAGTGAGCCGATTGAAATTGTTTTTGAAACTCATTCCATCAGCGAGGATAACGAGCGCGGTATCGCGTCGGGTTGGAATGACTGTCGGCTGTCGGAACGGGGAAAATTGTTGGCGCGCGAATTGGGCGAGCGCAGACGCGCCGACAACATAGACGCGATATTCGCGTCGGATTTGCAGAGAGCAGTCGAGACGGCGCGCCTTGCCTTTCAAAACGCAAGCGCGCCGATTTTTTTCGATTGGCGTTTGCGCGAATGTAATTACGGCGCGCTGAATGGTCAGTCTGCAGCAATCGTGCATAGCGAACGGCGAAAATATCTCGACGAGCCGTACCCGAACGGCGAGAGTTGGCGGCAAGCGGTTGCGCGCGTGAATCGTTTTTTCGGCGACATTGAATTGCTGCACGCGCCCGCGCGCATTTTGCTCATCGGGCATGTGGCGACGCGTTGGGCGTGCGAACATTATTTAAATGGGATTGCGTTGGCGGATTTGGCGAACGCGGAGTTTGTGTGGCAAGCAGGATGGGAGTATCGTCTCGTAAAGTGAGCGCGATTGTGGCGCGCGCAGTTAGAGCTCGCTACTGTCTCGTTTGCGATTCGAGATTTAAAAAAACGCATATTATGCGCCGCGTCGCGATTGCGTTACAATGGGCGCGTTAGCGATTTTCAAGCAAAACTCCATTCCATTGCGGATGGGACAAAAATAAAATCAAAGAGGTCACCGTAAATGAATCGGCACGAAATTCTCATGCTGCAAAGCATCACTGAATACCCAGCGCTTTCCATCACACTGCCCACGCATCGCACATCGCCGGACAATAAACAAGATCCGATTCGCGTAAAAAATTTGGTCAAAGAAGCGACCGAGCGTTTGCAAAGCGAATTCAATAAACGTGAATTGAGTTCGCTGCTGACGCGTCTGGACGCGCTGACGAATGACATTGATTACACGTATGCGCTGGACGGCTTGGCGATGTTTGTCAACGCGAACGCGGCGTATAAATTTTATCTGCCGTTTTCCATTCCCGAACGCGTGGTGGTTGACGAAACTTTTTATACGCGGAACCTCGTTTTCGCGATGAATCGCACGCCGCGCTATTGGGTGTTGGCGTTGAGTGACAATGCCACGCGTTTATATGAAGGGACGCACGCGGATTTGGCGCAAGTGGAGACGGATGGTTTTCCCTTGTCCCATGAAGGTCCGGGCGCGCAGCAAACTCTGCCGGGCGGCGTGGGCGTCAATCGCTCTGCGATACGCGATGAATTCGACCGCCAATTTTTTCGCCGCGTAGATGAGACGCTCAAACCCTTTTTGCAAGATGATCCGTTACCTTTGATCGTCGTCGGGGTGGATCGCAATTTGGCGTTTTTTAACGAGGTGACAAATCATGCGGGCGCGATTTTAGCGACCTTGCAAGGCGCGCACGATAAAACTTCGCCGCACGAATTGAGCAAGCTGGTGTGGCCCCTCGTCCAAGAAAAATTGGCGGAACAGCGCGCGCAGGTGTTTGAGGAATTGGACAAGGCGGTGAGCGAACAAAAATTTGTTTCGGGCGCGGGTGAAGCGTGGCGACTCGCGCGCGAGGGACGCGGCAAGCTGTTGGTTGTGGAACAAGATTATCATTTTCCCGCGCGCGTAGATGAAACGGGCATGTTTCTCACGCCGACGGAAGATACGACCGACGCGGATGTGGTGGATGATGCGGTAGATGAAATTATCGAGACGGTGTTGAGCAAAGGCGGACGCGTGCGATTTGTGGAGAACGGCACGCTGGACGCGCATCAACGTATCGCGTTAATCTTGCGTTATTAGAGGGTGTTGATATTCCGTCAAGCGTCGCGATTCCAAATCTTGAAATGAACGCTCACGCGCCTCGCCGCCAATTTCAAAGTGTAGAGCGAATTCCTAATTCATTTGTGGGGCAAGACCTTTCGGGTTTTCGGAAACTCGAAAGGTTTACCCATAAATCAAAGCGGAATCGGCTCTAGGCAAACACACCACCGTGCAAGGATGACAGCCGAGTCCCAAGAAATACGCGCGCGCCGCAAGCCAAAACCGTGAAGGCAATAAAAAATAATCAAGCAAGCCAATCGTCGTGGGTTTCACTCACGGCGTTTTTTGCGTTGGCGAGTCTCGTCGAAGTAATTTTATTTTCCACGCTCACCGCTTTTACGCCGGTCTATTTGAAATACATCGGCTTTGACGACCCGGCCGTGAAATTTTGGACGGGCATTTTGGCGTCAGTGGGCATGTTGCTCGGTTTCTGGTTCGTGCCAATGTGGGGCGTATTGGCGGACCGTTATGGTCGCAAACCATTGATTGTGCGTTCGTTTGCGGTCGAAGCCGTCGCGTGCGTGATTATGGCGCTGGCGCCGAACATTTGGGTTTTTACGCTCGGCAGAATGTTGACCGGTCTGGCATTAGGCAATACCGGTTTAATGTTCGCGTCGCTTTCCGACCATGCGCCGCGCCGACGCGTCGGTCTCGCGATTGCGCTCGTTACAGGTTCGCAGCCGCTGGGCAGCGTATTCGGTTCGCTCTTTGGCGGCGCGATTGTTTCGGCGTTTGGCATCACCGCGTTGTGGTGGTTCAATGTTTTCATCATTTCCGCGGTGTTTGGTTTACTCGTGCTGTTTTATCACGAACCCTTTACGCGCAAAATAACGCCGCCGCTGACGCGAATGTTGCGCGACGCGCTGCGCGCCGTTGGCACGACGCCCGTTGTCGTGCGCTATTTTATTTTTAGTTTCATTGCGACGACGGGTTTTTTCTTTACGTCGCCCTTTCTCTCGGCGCGGCTCATCGAGCTCGCGCAATCGTTGGATGTTGGCGCGACGATTGGGGTTGTATTTGGCATTGCCGGCATTGCGACGTTAATCGCGACGCCTATCTGGGGCGCGCTCGCGGACAAATTCGGCCATGCGCGTCTATTGCCGATTGTCACCTTTTTGACCGCGTGCGCGTATCTGCCGCTGTATTTCGCCGCGACCATTCCGCAATTCACGCTCTTTTATTTTGTCCTCTCCGCGTTTTCGCCCGCGGTCAATAGTCTCACGTATGCGACCATCGGCTTGGAGACGCCACCCGAACGGCGCAACGCGGTGTTGAGCATGTTGTATATGCCGATGAATGCCGCCATCGTAGTCGCGCCCGCGCTATCGAGCGTCTTGACGCAAACGTTGCAACAAATCTTTTTATTCTCGGCGGCGTTGGTTTTTGGCGCGTTCGCGTTTTTGGTCGGGACGCGGCGAATGGGACAGGCGGGCCAAACCGAGCGCGCAACCTGATGCGACGCGCGTGATTCGGCAAACTGGCGTTTTGTCGGCGCGTAACGCGGGGCATCAACTTGCAACTTGGCTGCGAAATTCTGTCCACCGTTTTTCGCGCAGCGCCGCGCGCGTTTGTTCCATAAAGCGTAACATCAAATGCAGATTGTGAATCGTCGCGAGGCGATAATACGATAGTTCTTGCGCGCGATGGAGATGATGTAAATACGCGCGTGAATAATTTTTGCAAGTAACGCATTCGCATGTCGCATCAATCGGCGCGGGATCCAACGCATAACGCGCGTTGGCAATCGTCAGCCGATTGTTTTTTATTTCATCACGCTGGGCGATTTCGGGCGAAACAATCAATGCCCCATTGCGCGCCCAACGCGTCGGCGCGGCGCAGTCGAACAAATCAATCCCGCGTTCGACGCCGTTGACAATGTCCTCAATTTCGCCGATACCGAGCAAGTGACGCGGTTTATTATCGGGTAAAAGCGGAATCGTCCATTCCAAAATCGCGTGCATGTCGTTTTTGCTTTTGCCGAGCGAACCGCCAATCGCCAAACCTTCGAACGGCAAACCGCCAATCACGCGCGCCGATTCCTCGCGTAAATCGCGGTACGCGCCGCCCTGCACGATGCCAAATAAATTTTGATATTCGCGTTTTGTTTGCGCGTGCTGTGTCAGACAACGCTCCGCCCAGCGATGTGTGCGCCCCAATGCCTCGCGCGTATATTCGTACGTGTCGAGCGGCGAAGTGCATTCGTCGAACGCGAGAATAAAATCCGCGCCGAGTTGATGCTGCAGTTGCATCGAGCGTTCGGGCGTGAGCCGAATGCGCGAGCCGTCGAGATGCGAGTTAAAGGTCACGCCGTCGTTGTCAATTTTGTTGAGTGGCGTTCTGTCGCCCTTGATTTCAATTTCGCCGCGGGCTTCATCTGGAAAAATATCCGCGATTTTTCCAACGCCGTCGCGGATTGCCGCGCCGAGCGAAAAAACTTGAAAACCGCCGCTGTCGGTCGAAATCGGACGCTGCCAATTCATGAACGCGTGCAAGCCGCCGAGCTGCGCGATTTGTTCCGCGCCGGGCCGAAGCGCGAGATGATACGTGTTGCAAATGATGAGCTGCGCGGCGAGGGCGTACAAATCTTGCGCGGTCAAACCTTTCACCGTCGCTTGCGTGGCGACGGGCATGAACGCCGGCGTTTCAATGTCGCCGTGCGCGGTGTGAATGACGCCGACGCGGGCGCGTGTTTTCGCGTCGCGCTGTTGAATATCGAATTGAAGAGACATAGAACGTCATTGTAGCACAATGAAAAAAAAACCGCTCAAGAGCGGTTTTTGTATTTTGCGCTGTGCGACAAATTTGAAATTTGTCGTACGACGGCAGAGCGCGGGTAGGACAAATTTGAAATTTGTCGTACGACGCGTGACGCGAACTAATAATAAATTGTTCGCACGCGATGGTACGGCTTCATCCCCTTGACGGTGCGTTGACTGCTCTCCCACAAAAACCAGTCCATTTGCACGCTCGTCAATTCGCGTCCAAATTGCCGCAATGCGTGCCGCAATAATTCAACTGCCCAAAGCATACTCGCGCGAATTTCGATTTCTTCTGCGCTGTCTTTGGCTAACGCTTTCTTGGCGTCCACGCGGCGCGCGAGCAAAGGCGCGTACTGTAAAGTCCCCCACGCGCGCAAGATTTGCGGCAATTTGTAATCGGCGAACGCGGTAAGATCCTGCAAATTTTTGAACGCGCCCCATTTCTTGCCGCCAAACGAGCCATATAAATCGCCGGCGAGAATTTGCGCGCGCTTGAACAAGCGCACGGCACGCCCGCGATACAGCGTAGTGTCGTGAAACGAAGTAATGTTTTGCGCGACCAGACCCGCCAACGCCGCGGCATCGCCATTCGCTTGCTCGACCAGTCGCGCGGCGCTGCCGCCGAAATGGTCGCGTAATACGCGCCCCAATTCTTGGACATTGCGCCAGCGTTCGATGAACATCGGAATTTCAACATTGCCGCGCAGCGCGCGCGACAATTCGTCCGGCGAAATATTGGCGAGATGGTCGGCATCCAAAAAATTTGGGTCACGCTCCGCCGCGCGTTTGAGCGCGGCAGCCAAAGCCCAGTAACCGTCGAGCTCGCCGCGCACGCGCGCGGCGCTCCATTTGGGTTCGCCCCAAAATGAAAAATTTAACGCGTCGAGCAGAAAAATATAATTGACCGTGCGCGCGCTATCGTCAAAAAAATGATATTGGAAATTCCATTCCGGCACCGGCACCGGACGCAGCGCCAGAACTTGGGCTACGGTTGTTATGCGCTTGAGATCAAGCGCGACGACTTGCGCGTGTCGCACGACGTCCGCGCAAGTCGTCAAAACTTGCAAAGGGTCCGCGCGTTCCGCCAGCACAGTCAAGAGCGCCGCATTGAGCGATTTGGGCAACATATAATTATTATAGCACGGCAAGAAATATTTGGATTCTGGTGATTACTCACATCTCGAAAACGCAGCGGATTTCCAGACCCCAAGCTTTCGAAAACCCTTAGGGTCTGGAAATTCGGGCAATCACCAGTTGGATTGCGTTTCGGGCGGGCGAATCAGCGTTGACAAGAATTATAATTTTGTCCTAGATTCACCACAATATCCGCGTCGGCGACGGCGTCGGTTGCAGTCTGGATACTCGCAGAGTCAAGCCGCAAGAGCGCGGCGAGACGCTGCGCGGTCGCCGGTTTATTGCTATAGACGGTGATCGAGCTGCGCGCGGCCAAGGGCGGCGCTGGGCCATCCGCGCTGGCGTTCAACCCTTGTCGCTTGAGCGTGGTGGCGGCAAGCGCGGCGGCTTGGGGATTACCGCTGACAATGCGGATGGTGGCATTTTCCATTTCCACCGCATCAACCTGCGCGGTGTCCGACGCGAAAAATTCGACGAGGACAGCGTGAATTTTTTCCGCGTTGGGCAAGAGAACTTGGGCGCCTTCAGGCGTGATATAAGGAATTGTCGAGCGATTGTCAATCGCGCGCGCTTTGATTTTGTCCATCTTGAGCTGCGCGCCGATATAGGCGAGCGCTGCCATTTCGGTTGGACCTAGATCGGTTTGAATCGAATCGCTAAATTCTTGATAGAGTTCGGGCCATTTGGGAATCAAGTTGAGCGAGGTGGCTTTGTCCCACATCGCCAAAATCACTTTGCGTTGGCGACGCCCGCGGTCATAATCGTTCGTGGTATAGCGCGAACGCGCGTAACGCAGCGCGGTCACGCCGTCCATTGTTTGTACGCCGGGCTGGAAATTCAAAGTGGCGTGGCCATAGTCATCGTAAAAATCTTGTTCATACAATGGACAATCCACATCCACTTGAATGCCGTCGAGAAGATCAATCGCTTGGCGGAACGCGTCGAAACCGCCACGCACGAAATAATGCACGCGCACGCCGAGATTTTGTTCGATGGTTTGTTTGACCAGATTCGGCCCTTCGCCGGGGTAATGATAATAATAGCCGTAAAAATCAGCGGTGTTGATGCGTTGTTTGCCGATGCCGGGAATATTGACATACAAATCGCGCGGGATGGTCAACAAGCCGACTGTTTTTTCTTGTTGATTGATGCTTAACAAAATAATAGTGTCGGTGCGCCAATTACTTTGGCCCGGACGTTGGTCGGTGCCGAGCAGTAAAATATTGAGATTGGTTGGCGGAACGAGCGCCTGGTCGCGCACAGTGACGGCGCGTGGCGTTAGCGTGGGCGCAGCGACTTGGGGCGCCGGCGTTATTGGGATCGGAGTTTCAAATGGCACAACCGTTTGCACCGCGCGCGCGGACGTGGAAAAGGTCCCTGTAAAGGGCGTCGGCGTCGGCAGCATGATGGAAATAAAGGGCGCGTTATTGGTAAAACGCTGTGAATTGGATGCCGCGGTCCGATGGTCCGAAGGAAAAAAATACGCATAACCAATGAGCGCCGCGACGATGCTGTACACCGCCACATTGCCGATAATTAAATTGCGTACGAGTTTTGGGTTCACAGGCTTAAAGATACACGCGCAAACACCAAGCTGATTTACATGGGCCGCGCCGCGAGCCGTTTAATCTTTTCGCTGGCATCTTGCCAAGTGATTGTTGAAAGCCCCAATTTTTGCCGCAAAAAATCATCGCGCACACCGGCTAGCGCGTCGCGCACCGCGCTGGTCCAACGCAGCGTTTCAAAGGTGACTTTGCCGTCCAATTCCGCTAGCTGCGCCGCGTCCGTCAACACATATTCTAAATTGCGCGGCGTGCATTCAAAGATACGCTCGCGCGGCTGATATTGCGCGAGATACATTTCGTAGGTCGGTCTGAAATCCGCGGGCAAGCGCAGCTTGCGCTCTTTGTGCCAGCGGCGCGGATCGTCATATCGAATATAAACAAAGGGTTGGTCAGGCAGCGCGAGGTCGAGGTCGTTGAACTTGATGGACATGGCTTCGCTTTTTTTGATGCCGGTACAGAGCAGCATAGAGATTAGCAAATGCGGGCGCGCGTCGGAGCGCGCCGCGTGCAGCATCGCGCGCGTTACCTCTAATAAACGCGTGATTTGCGCCGCGTTCAAGATTTCAGGCAGCGGCGTAATGGCGGGCTGATGCGCGATGGGCGCCGCCGGGTCGAGCGTAGTCACATTGCGCTCAAACAGAAAATTGAAAAAGACTTTGAGCGAAGTTAAACGCCGTTGATAAGATTTGGCGCTGCACGGGGCGCCGCGCTGATAGCGCAAGTAATTCATAAAATTTTCCAACTCGCGCGTAGAGACTTCGCCCACTGGTTTGTTGGGCCCAAGATAGCGCGCAAACATATTGAGGTCGCCGCCAAACGCTTTAATCGTATTGTCAGTGAATCCTTGACGACGCATGTATTCGTGAAAGACTGTGATGGCGGCATTGAGCGAAGAGGTATAGTTCAAACTCTCGTCCTCGCGCGCCAAAACCAAGCGTTCGATTTCGCCATCGAGCGGCGTGTTGGGGTGGAACAATCCGAGCTGTACCGATGTCATGTTGTACCTCGCAAGGGTTGCGAATGAGCAAGTAGGCGCAGCGGCGCCAGCGTCTCCCAAGTTCGCGAATAACTTACCAGCGTCAAACCATGCTGCAGTGTTGTGGCGACAATGACGGCTTGAGCGTACGAAAGCGGCGCGTCAGTTTGACTGCGCGCTTGCATCAATTCGGCGGCGCGGCGCGCGATTTCATCATTCAGCGGATGCGTGATAAACGGCGCCAAAAATTCCAGCGTCTTTTTTCGGTCATCGAGTTGCGCCAACAGCCAAAGCTCCAAATGCGACCAGACTGAGGTGTGCAAATCTCCTTCCACAGTCAACTGCTGCGCCTGCGCGAGCGTATCGGGCGCGCCGCGCAAGCAGCGCAGCAATACATCTGTATCGAGCAAATAATCACTCACGGCGTCCCCTTTTGCGCGGCGCGGCGTCAACGCGCGCGGCGAGGGGGGGGGGATTCGCAGCGCGGCGAGCGCGAGATCAATGTTTTCCGGTTCGGCGAGTGTCGGATATTTTTCGGCGGACCACAACGGTTGCCGCGCCGCTTGTTCGAACTGCGCGGCGAGTTTGATGCGCCGCAGTTCACGCGCCGTGGCGCGCGCAATGACTTCGCTGCGCCGTTTCGCCGGGACGAGTCGCCGCAGGTCTTCCAGCACCGGACTGGGAAAGTTGACGTTAATGCGTTCGACCGAAGTTACTCTCATAAGTCTCTTTTAAAAACATCTATATCTTACACCATATAATCGCCTAGTCAATAGCACAGATGTTTGTTGTTATTATTATGTAGAGTAATTTTATTGACAAAATCTTGTAAAATACATAAAATTTGAAAAATTTATGGAGAAATCAGTAGATTCTCACAAGGCGGTCGTGGATGTTTTGGAGGCGGAATGGTTGCCGTTGCGCAAAGCAAGCCGTAAACTGGGCGTGACGGCAGCGACCTTGCGCGGTTGGGCGGATGAGGGGCGCGTGCCGTCGTATCGCACGCCCGGTGGACACCGACGTTTTCGTGTGGACGCGGCGACGCCGCTGACAGCGCAGACGTTTTCCGAAGGACCGCGACGTTGGCAGCTCCTCGAATACAGCGCGCTGGGCCGCGCGCGCGTCGCGCTCGAAGAGCGGATGCGGACGCGCGGCGTTTTGATTGACGCGTCGCCCCGCGCGCAGATTGAATATCGCGCGCTGGGGCGTCAAGTGACGCAGCAGTTGGCGCAAGCGCTTCAGTCCGATCCGCTGACAGAGAAACGTGTGATAGAGCTGGGCAAACGTTACGCGCGTTTGCAGCGACGTTATCATGTCGAACTTGGCGCGGCGCTGCAAGCGCTTGGTTTTTTTCGCAGCGCGTTTATCGCCAGTGTAGTTGAATTTAATTTTGGGATAGGGCAGCCCGAGCCGGAACAGTTGATTGTTTGGCTGGAACGCGCGAATGCCGCGATTGATGCTATGGGCGCAGCAATGGTAGAATCAATGTTAAAGGAGCCACAGCAGGATGCCTAACACAGAGCCGCCCAAGAAAGAGTCTCCCGCGCGCGGTGTGCGGCGCTTTCCCGTAAATTCTTTTTTGTATGACCGTCTTGTCCCCGCCGCTTTGATTATTATGGCGTTATTGATCGGCTTGATTGTGACGCTTGCGGTTTTAGTTCTGTTGGGCATAATTTGACCGCGGCATGTGTCGGTTCGCAATGACGCGCGCGCAGAGTTTACGTACGCGCGTTAAAGCTTTGCGGATGTCACACGCGCGCACAGGAGCGACCCGATGACATATTTGAATGCAGGAATCTCATTCGCGAGCGCGGTGATATTGGCGTTCTTGACGTATGATTTGTACCGACGCTACCAAAGGTATCAAGGTACGCATCGGCATTTGCTATTTTGGGCAGCCGGTCTGGGTATGTTTGGTATCGCCAGCTTGTGCGATGGCATTTTATTTATCACATGGAACGAGTTGGCATTTATCGGGTGGTATTTGTTTGGCGCGATTTTGAATGCGGCGTGGATTGGCGAAGGCACTTTATTTTTGTTGGTGCGAAAAAAATGGGTCGCCGCGACCACTGTGGTGTTGGCGTTGGCAAGCATCGTCACGCTGGTAATTTTACTCTCGACGCCATTGAACGCCGCCGCGTACACGTCTGGTATCCCAATCACGGAACAGTATCAGTCTATTCTGCCCAAAGACGCGATTGTGCGTCGTCTGACGCCGTTATTTAATATTTATGGCACGCTGCTGCTCGCTGGCGGCGCGGCATATTCGGGTTATTTATTTTATCGCAAGCGTATTTTACCGAATCGCGTGTTGGGTAATGTTTTGATTGCGGCGGCTTCGCTTGCTGTCGCGGGCGCGGGCATTTTGAATCGGTTCGGCATGGGTCAATTTCATTCGTTCGCGCAATTATTTTTCGCGATTTTGATGTATTGGGGTTTTATTCTCGCGAGTAAACCGGCGGCGACGCAGCCCGGCGAGACGCCGTCTGCCGCGCAGCCATTGCGCGCCAAATAACCCGCGCAGGCGATTTTGCCTGCGCGGGTTATTTGGCGTACTGTATTTTTAGCGCGCTGTTTGATAGGACAAATTTGAAATTTGTCGTACATTCACACGCTATTTTGTAGACTAGCTGCGTAACGTGAGATATTAATTCTGCGTGTTGTTCGCGCTGGTCAAGTGGGCAAGCGGATCGCTTTGCGCGCGTTCATGTTGCACGCGCAAACACATACCGACGATGACGGACAGCCCCGCCGCTTGGGCTTGGTCCGCCGCATCATAATTTTCCGCGCCCGGCTGCATCCACACGACCTTGACGTTACGCGCAATCGCTTGCCGCGTAATTTCGGGGACCGCTTCCGGCTGACGAAAAATATCCACAATATCAATGCGCTGCGGCACGCTCAATAAATCGGGATACGCGGTCTCGCCCAAGACGGCTGTTTCGTTTGGATTGATTGGAATAATGCGATAACCGCTGCGCTGCAAATATTCCGCGACCTCGTATGCTGGACGCGCGGTGTTGTTGGAAAGGCCGACGACAGCAATCGTTTCCGCTTGGCGCAAAATTTTTTCGAGTGACTCCATAGCATTACAACCTAATTTGTTTCTATACAAAAAAACGCAAAGCAGGCGCGCATCTCGATATGCAATTAGCGTGGCGCGCGCAACAGGGCTTCCACTAAATCCGCTGCGGTGGCTTGCGTCGCCGTCGTGGACGCGCTCGTTTGCGCTTTTTCAATGCATTCCAGCGCGTATTTGTGCGCGACCAAGCCGCTGACGCCGCGCACGGCTTGCTGCACCGCCGCCAGCTGGTCCAACACATCGCGGCACGCGCGCTCTTCCGCGATCATGCGTTGAACGCCGCGCACTTGGCCCTCGATGCGGCGGAGCCGTTTCAAAATATCATCATGTTTCACGGTGGATTCGGCGCGGCGAGGGCGACGCGTCGCGCGCGGCGAGGTTTGGCGCGTCATGTTATTTTGCCACAGGCGCGGCGAGCAGAGCGTCTAATTTCGCGCGCAATGCTTCGCGCGGCTGACGCGGCACACCGACCATGCGATCCACTTCATGCCCGTCTTTAAAGAAAATCAAAGTCGGGATGCCCATAATCTGGTAGCGGGTGGGCGTCATCGGATTGGCGTCGGTATCCATTTTGGCGACCAATGCCTTGTCGGCGTACTCTTTAGCTAAATCTTCGATAAACGGCGCGATCATGCGACACGGCCCGCACCATGCCGCCCAAAAATCAACCACCGCGGGCTTGTCCGAACCCAAAACCATTTGTTCAAAATCAGAATCGTTCACATGCACCGGACCCACGTCCATAACTTGCCTCCTCAAAGATAGAATTAAACGCTTGATCGCATGATACCCCATAGGGGTATCTGGTTTATTTTATTCCGTTTCGTTCGCGCGTCAATTCTTACGTCGCCAAATGTTTGCTCGCGTCAAGCGGCATTCAAGAGTGTTTGCGGCGCGCGGCGGACAATAAAAAAAAGCGCGGGCGTCAAACTGCCCGCGCTGTGTATGGCGTCGCGAACGTTTCAACTGTCCACTTCGTCCAAAATCGGGTCTTCCAGCACGTCGCTGAAATCGTCGGTGTATGTTTTCAACATGCGCGCGATGCGCACAACATCATCTGTGTCAATGCGCGGCGAACGACGATAGCGTTTCCATTCGTCGGCGTCAAGTTCCGTCGCATACGCGCGAATGGTCCCCTTGGCGTGGACGCCAATCACCAGGCGCTGCGAAAGACACATCGCGCAGCGTAAAGCAAAGACGTTCCATTGCGGTATCGCTTCCACCAACGAAAAATCTTGCGGACGGAAACGACGTCCGCAAGCTTGGCAGCGTAAACGCTGCGCGATCAATGCCGCAATATCGGACGCGGCGTTGAATTCATTCAAAAGTCAAGACTCCTGTTTCGCGTTAATCGTTTTCGCGTTCGACCGTGACACGCACGCCCGCGCTCACTTCGGGATGCAATTTGATTGGCACAGTGCGCTCGCCCAAATCCTTGATGGGATGTTCCAACTCAATCTTGCGTTTATCGAGCTGAATTTGATGTTCCTTTGCGAGACGCGCGGCAATGTCGGTGGCGGTGATTGCGCCAAATAGACGATCGTTGACGCCGGCTTTGACGGTGAATTTCAAATTCAACGCTTGAAGCGCGTTCGCAAGCAACTGCGCCTCTTGCAATGTTTCGGCTTCGCGTTTCGCCGAAGCAAGCTTTAACGCTTCGGCTTGCTTGACGGCGCCCGGCGAAGCGATGACCGCTAAATGACGCGGCAAAAGATAATTGCGCGCATATCCATCGGCGACGTTTTTAGTTTGTCCGGCTTTGCCAATGCCAGCCACATCCTTGAGCAATAAGATTTCCATTGTTCCTCCTTGTATAGGGCAGGCATTTTAGCATAGCGCAGTCCAAAAAGCCAAGCATACGATAAGCGTCAAGCGCATCTTGACAGGCGCTTGCGCGTGTATAGAATGGAATCGTTCCCAACCAGCCGAGGTCTTATGAATCGTTTTCTCTTTTGTGTAATGCTCTGTTTTGTTTTGAGCGCGTGCGCTTCCAATCCGTTGGCGCGGGCAACGCCCACGTTGCCGTCCTTTTCGCCGGTGGCGCTCGCGCAAACGACAAACGCGCCGACGCCGACGGATGATCCGCGCCACACTCGCACGCCGACGATTGCCCCGACGGAAACGTCGCGCGTTGAACGAACCGCGCCCGTTTTGCCGACGCCGACGTTGGCGGCGCCTACCGCGCTCGGACAAATCGAATTGATGAATTTGATTGGAGAAGGGCGCGGCCCCGAAGCGCTGGCGCAATTAAATGATGTGACCTATGTGGCAAATCGCGGCACTGCGAATCTGGCGTTGTTAAAGCAAGACCGTGTGACCTCTTTTATCGCGCTCGGCCTTGCGCCATCGGCTTTGGCGGCGGATGCGGCGCACAACCGCGTGGTTGTCGGAACGTATGAAACGCCGACGCTGATGCTGCTGGAAAATGAACAGATCGTCAAACAGGTCGCGGCGAACGCGCGCATTAACGCGTTGGCAATCTATGGCGCGGATTTGTATGTGGCGCGCGATGACAAAGCTATTATCGAACGTTACGATATCAATACGTTGACCAAAAAAGACGAATTGGAATTGTCCGATGCGTTCGCGGTCAACAGTCTGGTCGTGGACGCGCCGCGCAATCGTTTGTACGCGGGCGTGTATGAAGAAATTATCGCGGTGGATTTGGCGAATTTTCGCGAGTTGTTTCGTCTGGCGGCGCCGGGCTTGTATGCGCGCTTTGCGGTTAATCCCAAGGATGGTTCCGTGTGGGGCGGCGCATTCGACGGCGCATCCTCACGCGCGTATCTATTGGGTTATGCCGCCGATGGGCAAGAACTCGCGCGCTTGGACACGGATTCGGAATTGCAGGTTGTGACTTTTGATAATGCTGACCGTTTGTACGCGCTGGACCGCTATCGTAATCAATTAGTGGTAGTTCAGACCTCGACAGCTCAAGTGGTCGCCGTCGTCGCTACGAATCAAGCGCCAAGCGATATTGTGTTGGACGCGAATCGCAATGTGGCGTTAGTGTCCAACGCCGATAGCGATAATCTCTCGGTGGTGGATGTTGCGGCGACAAAAGTTGCGCATACGATTCCGCTCGCGATGAACATTAACGCGCTGGCGGCGAATCCCGAACGCAATCGCGTGTACGCGGCGAGCGGTTCGACGAATTCGATTTTCGTAATCGAAAATGACAAGGTGATTGCGCAAGCGCCGACGGGAAATAATCCTGTTGACCTTGCGGTGGACCCGCTGACGCGCCGCGTGTACGCGGCGTCCAGCGCGGACGGTATGTTGACCGTCTTGGACGAGACAACGCTCCAAGTCATTGCGCAAAAATTTATCACCACCACTTTATCAACGACCGCGCTGGACTCGTTCCATCGTAAATTGTTCGCGGGTAACTATCTGCTTGACCCGCTGACGCTCGCGCCGCAAGCGACCCTTTTTGCCAGAGGCATCCCCCTTGATTCAAAAACTATTCCGCAATTCGCGCGCGTAAATTCCGCCTTGTCCAAAGTGTACGCGTTGGCGAGCAATGGCATCCCCGGTTCGAATGCGCGTATTACGCTTTATCGCTTTTTGTATGACGCATGGACCGAATCAAAATTATTGGGCAGTTCGAATAACGGCAATACTACCGCGCTGGCGCTTGACCCGACAACCAATAACCTTTATGCCGCCAGTACGCATCCGCTCGCGTATAATTATGGTTTGGATGTGTTTGATGCGCAGGATCAACTCACGCAAGCGCTTGTGTTAAATTCGCACACCGCCGATATGGTCGTGAATCCGGAAACGCATCATCTGTTTCTCGCGCATCCGCCGACTAACTTGCCGGTGCGACACGACCTGCCGCCGCAATTCAACACCATTGAGATTTTGGATACGCGCACTTTGGGACGTGTGGCGACATTGGACGTGCCGAATGCGCCGTGGCGTTTGACGCGTCTCGGCGACAAAATTTATGTGGCGGGACAGCGCGATGGAGTATTGACGATTCTTGGCGACGCGGCGGCGCCCAAGCCGCCTGCGCCAACGCCTACGTTAACCCCGACGCCATTTCCGACTTGGACGCCCGCGCCCAACAGCGCGCCGACACAAACGCCTTCCGCTGACGCGATTATCACATGCAGTTTTGGCCCGCCTGCGCCGTTCGCGGAATTGTGGTTGGATTATTTGGATGTATTGGGCTGTCCAACCGATGTCGCGACCGAAGGCAATTTCGCTGTCCAAACTTTCAAAGACGGTTATATGTTTGATGATTTACGTAATCCGAACGCGCAAAAAATTCATGTGTTGTTCCCCGATGGAACGTTTGCGGTCTATGACGACACTTGGCGCGACGGAGAACCGGAACGTCCGTGTAATGAGATTCCTGTTCCGGAAGGGCGGATTCATCCCAAGCGCGGTTTTGGCAAAGTGTGGTGCGAGCATCCCGAGATTCAAACAAAATTGCCGGGCGCGGTCGCCGATGAAGGCGGTGTGACGCTGCTCGTGCAGGATTTTGAGCGCGGCGCGATGTGGGCTAATACGCCGCGCGGCGTGATTACATTTTTCGCGGATGGGACGTGGAAATAAAAATGGCAGCGCCGCGCGCTGCCCAAAAATATTCGCGTGAATTTAGCGGCGGCGTTTGGCGCGCGCCGTTTTGCGCGTGCCGGATTTTGTTTTAACGCGCGGGGTGTGGCTGTCGGGAATAAAATAGGAGCAGGTCAACGCGCCGCTGACTTGATGTTCGATGCGTTCAAGGTCAACGCCGAGCAACCGACGAAACAATTCGATTTCAAATCGGCAGGCAGCCTGAAAGCGACACGCGACGCGATAAATGGCGCAGTTTTGTTCCTTGAGCAAATAGCCGCCCTTGACCTCTGACCACTCGGTCATATAGCCGCCCTCTTCTTGGATTTTGGCGAGTTCCTGCACGCGTTCGGCGAGATCTTTGCCGTTCATGCGCGGCGCGAAATGCTTGTATAATTCGTCCATACGGCCCGCGAAAATTTGCGTGATCTGTTCGTCGCCTTGATTGACGCGCACCACTTCCAATAATTGGGTGGCGAGTAAATCATAATTTTTAGGAAAGGTTTCGCGCCCCTGATCGGTCAAGGCGTACAGATAGGCGGGGCGTCCTACCGCGCGCCGTTCGGCGTGGACGAACACCAATTCATCGCGCTCTAGCAAAGTTAAATGACGCCGAATGCCCATAGAGGTTATCTGCAGCTGCGCGGCGAGCTGTTGCGCGGTTTGGGCGCCTTGCGTGCGCAGCAGCATCAAGATTTGACGGCGGGTGGATAGATTATTCATCCGCGCTAGTATACATCGTTTCAATTTCGGCGTAAATTATCTAGACTGTATTTATAAACAAAAATGTTGACAAATAGCACGCGCTGTGCTATTGTGACACGGACAAAGGAGCCCCGTGACCGCACCGTACTTTATTGTAGACGCGCATGAAGATTTGGCTTTTAACGCGCTGGTTTTAGGACGCGACCCGCGACGCGCGGTCGTGGAAACGCGCGCGCAGGAACCGCCCAAAGGAGTGGATGGGATTGCCACCGTCGGGCTGCCTGATTTTTTGGCGGGCAATGTGCGTATTGTCTTTGCCACCATTTATGTTTCGCCGCACACCAATCCGAATCCCGCGAATAAAACTTATCAAACGGCTGAACAGGCGCAAACGCTCGCTCAAGAACAGTTGGCGTTTTATGCGCTGCTGGCGTCGGACCCGCGCGTTTCGTTGATTACGAATCGGGCGGATTTGAAACGCGTAATCGAATCGCCTAAACCGCAGGTTGGTTTGGTGATTTTGATGGAAGGCGCGGACCCGATTGTGAAACCGCAGGATATTGACAAATGGCGCGAGGGCGGCGTGCGGTTGGTCGGCCCGGCATGGAGTCAAACGCGTTACAGCGGCGGCACCGGTAAACCCGGACCGCTGACGAATCTGGGTAAACAGCTGATGCGCGAAATGTCGCGCGCCAAGATGATTCTCGATATTTCGCACATGGCGGAAGAAAGTTTCTGGCAGGCGTTAGAGCTCTTTGATGGCACGGTGGTGGCGAGTCATTCCAACGTGCGCAAGTTTGTGCCGACGGATCGTCAACTGAGCGATGAGATGATCCGCGCGTTGGTCAAACGCGATGGGGTCATCGGCGCGGTTTTTTACAATCAATTTTTGCGGCATCAATGGCGTCAAAACGGCGCGGATAAACAAGCCGTTTCATTTGCGACGGTCATTGAACACATGAAATATATTTGCGACCTCGCGGGGAACACGCGTCACTGCGGCATCGGCACGGATTTTGATGGCGGATTTGGCATGGAAGCGACGCCGCGCGAGATTGATACCGTGTCCGATTTGCAGAAATTTGGCGGCGCGCTGGCGGACGCGGGTTTTGCGGATGCCGATATTCGCGGCATCATGGGCGGCAACTGGCTGCGCGTTTTAGACCGCGCGCTGCCGACATAGCGGCGGCGTTAGTCCGAAATTATTTTTTTTGATAATGACGCCGTCGCGCGGAATGAGCGAAAATGTATGGGCGCGTCACGCGGTATGGGACGCGCCCATACATTTTCGCGCCGAGCGGATAAAAAAATTTTTTGATACGAAACGCGCGCGGCGCGCGCTGTTGGCGCCGAATTCGCGCGCAAGCTGAAAGTGAAACGCGCGATGAGCGTAATGCCTCTTACCGTAACGCATCTCAAGAAATATTATCCCGTGCATCAAAAAGAGCCGGGCATTTCGGGCTCTTTGAAATCATTCTTTCGCCGCGAATATCGCGATGTAAAAGCGGTGGACGATATTTCGTTCGCGATTGACACGGGCGAAATTGTGGGCTTTCTCGGACCGAACGGCGCGGGCAAGACGACGACGCTGAAAATGTTGTCGGGATTATTGTATCCGACGGGCGGCAGCGCGCGTGTGTTGGGGTTCACACCGAACGAACGCAAACCCGAATATTTGCGTCAAATGACATTGGTGATGGGGCAAAAGCAACAGCTGAATTGGGATTTGCCGGCGTTGGAAACGTTTTTGGTGAATCAAGCGATTTATGAAATTTCAGACGAACAATACAAGCGAACGTTGGATGAATTGACGGAATTGCTTGACCTTGCGCCGCTGCTGAAAAAACAGGTCCGCAAACTTTCACTCGGCGAACGCATGAAATGCGAACTTGCCGCCGCGCTATTGCATCGTCCGCAAGTTTTATTTTTGGATGAACCGACGATTGGTTTGGATGTGACGATGCAGACAAAAATTCGACAGTTCATTGCGGAATACAATCGGCGTTATCGCGCGACGATTATTTTGACGAGCCATTATATGGCGGATGTGACGGCGCTGTGCAAGCGCGTGATTGTGATTGATCATGGCAAGTTGATGTATGACGGTTCGCTCGACGAGTTGGCCGCGCGCATTGCGCCGCACAAGTTGGTGCGGGTGGAGTTGGCGACGAATGTGGAGGGTTCGCGTCTCGACAGCTATGGCAAGGTGATGAAAATTCAAGAACAGTCGGTTGAATTGTTGGTGCCGCGCAGCAAGACTTCCGAAATAACTGCGCGCATTTTGGCAGAGCTGCCGATTGTGGATGTGACGATTCAAGATCCGCCGATTGAAGATGTCATCGCGCGCGTGTTCGAACAAGCGGCGCTGACACACAACGCGACAGCGGCGCATGCGGACGATTGAGCGCGCGCGAACTTATGCGAAAATTTTTTATCAAATATGTCGTCTTGACGCGTCGCGGTATCGCCGCGCAGTTAGAATATCGCATGGCGATGGCGATTTGGATTTTATCGGCGTCGTTTCCGCTGGTGATGTTGGCAGTGTGGTTGTCGTTGGCGGCGGAAGGGCCCGTCGGCTCGTTTAGCGCCGGCGATTTTGTCGGCTATTATCTGTTGAGTTTTTATGTGCGACAGATGACTGCGGTCTGGGTCGCGTGGGAATTGGATTACGATATTCGGCACGGCGATTTGAATATCAAGTTGCTGCATCCGATTGCGCCGATTCATGAATACATCTCGTTCAATCTCGCGGACAAAGTGATTCGCGGCATTTTGTTCACGCCGTTGGTGATTGGCGTGGCTTGGCTGATTCCGACGATTCAAATCGCGCCCACCGCGGCGAATTTATTTTTCTTTAGTATTGCGCTTGCGGGCGCGTGGATGCTGCGTTATCTGGCGCAATTTATTTTGGGCTTGTTCACCTTTTGGTTTTCGCAAGCGTTGGTGTTGATAGATATTTTTTGGATGCTCTATCTTTTGCTTGGCGGCGGCATTGCGCCATTGGAGCTTTTGCCAGAACCTTTGAAAACGATTGCGTTTTATTTGCCGTTTCGTTTGATGATGTCGTTTCCGATTGAAATTATGATGGGACGCCTGGACACAGCGGAAATTTTGAGCGGCTTGGCTGCGACGATGGTATGGGGCATCGCGCTGATGGGCGCGTATCGGTTGCTCTGGGCGCGCGGGATGCGGCGTTTTGGCGCGTTCGGCGCTTGATGGTTCACCGCGCAAAATGAAAGCGCGGGTGTTCGAACAACATGCGAAAATATTTGAAACTACTTGGCATTTTCTGGCGGTTTTCAATTCTGCGCGAATTGGAATATCGAGTCAATTTTTTGACGAACGCGTTTATGAGCGTCTTTTGGTTATTTTGGGGCGTAATTAGCGCGACGATATTTTTCGCGCATCGCGATACGGTGGGCGGATGGACATTTGAACAGGTGTTGGTAGTATTGGGTTTGTACACCTTGTTCACGGGCGTCATGGAAGCGTTTTTTCGCCCGAATATTACGCAGATGATCGAGCATGTGCGTAACGGCACTTTTGATTTTGTGTTGGTCAAACCGGTGGATTCGCAATTTTACGCGAGTTTCCATTCGCTCACAATGTGGCGATTGGTGGATATTTTGGCGGGCGCGGCGTTGATTGCGTATGCGCTGCGCGCGATGGGTCTGACGCCAACCGGGGGACAGTTACTGGCGTTCGGGTTATTGTTGCTTGTCGCGTTAATTTTGATTTACTGCATTTGGTTGGCGATGATGACCATGTCGTTTTGGTTCGTCAAGATTGATAATTTCGCGGAATTGTTTTACGCCTTTTACGAAACAGGACGATTTCCGATTTCGGTGTATAGCGGTTTGCTGCGCGCGTTATTGACGTTCGTGATTCCGGTGGCGTTCATTACGACGTTTCCCGCCGCGGCGTTGATGGGTCTTTTGGAGCCGACCGAATTATTGATTGGGATTGTGTTGGCGTTAGCGTTACTGGCGTTGACAAATCGGCTGTGGCGTTTTGCGGTGCGCTCATATGCCAGCGCGAGCTCGTGACCGCAAGGTTAAAAAAAATTTTTGCGGACGGTAAAATTTCAACATGGCTTATTTCAATCTCATCTTGCTCGGCGCCATCTGGGGCGCGTCGTATTTATTTATCAAAATCGGCGGAGAATCCATTCCGCCGATTACGTTCGTGATGGGGCGCGCGGGTTTGGCGGCGCTCACTTTGGTTGTGATTGCGCAGCTGCGCCGCGAAAAATTGCCGCCGTGGCGCGCGCCGGTGTGGCGTTGGTTATGGGTAATGGGTTTGCTCAATAGCGTGGTGCCGTACACGCTCATTACTTGGGGCGAAACGCGTGTGTCGAGCGGTCTCGCCGCGATTTTGGTCGGCGCAATGCCCATTTTCACGGTTTTGCTCGCGCATTGGTTGACGCACGATGAAAAATTGACGCCGCTAAAATCGGCTGGTATTGCGTTGGGTTTTTTCGGCGTCGTGATTCTTTTTCTGCCCGATGTGCAGCAAGGCGCGACATTCAATTTGGTCGGGGGGTTGGCGATTGTGTTAGCCGCCATCAGTTACGCGTTCGCTTCCATTCAGGCGCGCAAACATCTCAAGGGTTTTCCGCATGCGACGGTGGCATTGGGTCAAATGCTTACGGCATCGGCGATTCTCATTCCCGCGAGTCTGTTACTCGACCAACCATGGACGCTTCAGCCGACGACGGCTTCGCTTATCTCGCTCTTGATTCTCGCGGTGGTCGGCACGGCGTTGGCGTACTTGTTATATTATTGGCTTATCGAGCAAGTGGGCGCGACGCGCACTTCGTTAGTCACCTATATTAGTCCGGTGATTGCGGTGTTTCTGGGCGCGTTGGTATTGAACGAGACACTGGATTGGACGACGGTGGCAGGTTTGATTTTGATTGTGGCGGGCGTCGGTTTGGTTACGCGCAAACGCGCGCCCGACGCGGCGCCGATCGTGACGGCGGAAGAGGTCTAGCGCGAATTCCTGATTCGTTTGTGGGGCAAGACCTTTCGGGTTTTCGGAAACCCGAAAGATCTACCCGCAAATCAAAGTGGAATCGGCTCTAGCGCAAGTTCGGCGTTATGGGCGACAGCATAGCTGTATGAACGAGTATGATATTGTGATTGTCGGCGCGGGCCCCGCGGGTTCTGCCGCCGCGCTGCGTTTGGCGCAGCGCGCCCCGCAGTTGGCAGCGCGCGCGCTATTGCTAGACAAGGCGCGGTTTCCGCGTAAAAAATTATGCGGAGGCGGGGTGACGCGCCACGCGTGGGCTTTGTTGCGCGAGTTGAATGTGACGCTAAATGTGCCGGCGCACCCGATTCACCAGCTGCGGCTCGTGTATGCTAATTTGGAGGCGACGCTGCGCTGGCGCGATTTGTTTCGCGTCGTGCAGCGCGATGAATTTGACGCGACGCTTTTGCGCGCCGCGCGCGCGCGCGGCATTCAAGCGCAAGAGGGCGCGGGAGTGCGCGAAATCGCGCGCGACGACGCGGGCGTGGTGTTGCAAACTGACGCGGGAGAATATCGCGCGCGCGTGGTGATTGGCGCGGACGGCGCGAACAGCGTGGTGCGGCAAAAAATGGGTTTGCGCTCAAACCGCGTTTCGCGTTTGATGGAAATTTTGACGCCGCGCGCCGAGAAAACGCGCGCGGCGGAATTTGGAAATCATACCGCTGTATTTGATTTTTCACCGCTGGCGCGCGGCGTGCAGGGTTATTATTGGGATTTTCCAGCTTGGCGCAATGGCGCGCCGGTGATGAATCGCGGCCTGTATGATTCGCGCGTGCGCCCCGAACGTCCGCGCGCGGAATTGAGAGATGTATTGCGCGCGGAATTAAAAGCCAGAGGATTGGAACTGCAAGACTGGAGACTGGAAGGGCATCCTGAACGCTGGTTTGATTCGCGCGAAAAATATTCCGCGCCGCGCGTGATTTTGGCGGGCGACGCGGCGGGCACGGAACCTTGGCTCGGCGAAGGCATTTCGCACGCGTTGGATTTTGGAATGCGCGCGGCGGATTATGTGGCGGACGCGTTCGCGAAAAATGATTTTTCGTTCGCGGACTATACGGAAAAAATCGCGCGTTCCGCGTTGGGGCGACGTTTGCGTTTCAAAAAATTCATCGCGCATTATATTTATGACAATCATGGCGAATGGTTTTATCGCGGCGGCTGGCGTATGCTGCAACTGAGCTTGTTGTGTTTGCGCCGCGCGTAAAAAACAAAAAAACCTCAACGGGTTCCAAACCCGTTGAGGTTTTTTTGTCAGCGCGTCGTGCGTTGAAAAATTAAAAAGTAGCGGACGTGCGCGCGGCCGCATGGTGGCGGATTGAGTCCGGCGGGCGGATTGGTGGCGCAGAGCTGCAGCTGCGTAATCGTATCGCTCGGCAGCCCCGGCACGGAAATATCATTGCCTTCGCCGTACATTTCTTTTTCGTAATCCTTGTCGCAGGCATAGCCGTACGGATTCCACGGAAACTCGATTTTCTTGAGCATGTCGGGCGTCAATGGATGTTTCGATCCGTCATTGAGAATATCGTTGACATCCGTAGTGATACAGTTGCCGTTCTCATCCACAACCATAATATAAATCGAATGGCCCATGCCGCCGGCGGGAAAGCCCGGGCACGTTTCGTAATTATCGTTTGGCGCCCAATCGCAATAGCGCGCGTATTTTAAATGAAAGTATTGCTGTCCCGGACTCACTTGCGCCGGAATAAACTTGATGGCGTTCCACCAGCCGGCAGGATAAGGCGGCGTGAATTCCGTTGTGACCGGCGCGGCGACGGGCGCGGGTGTGGCGGTTGGCTCAGCGGTCGATTTGGGCGCTTTGGTCGCAGGCGGCGCGGTCGGTTCTTCCGGCGCCGCGGTCGCTTGAGGTTCTGCCGGCGTCGCGGTCGCTTTATTCTTGCGTTGTTTGGTCGGTTTGACCGTCGGTTCAACGGCGGCTTGTTCGGTTGGCGTTGGCTCTATGCCTTGGGCGTCAGCATCGCTGCGCGCGATTTTTGTCGGTTCGACATTGGCGGGGTCGTCCGTCGTATCGCCGCCGACGTTCGCCGCCATGACTTGGAGCGAACTGTCTTCCGAGCCGAGCGCGACCGCGAGGTCGGCGACGTTAGCTGCCGAAGCGTCTTTGCGCGCGGCGAGCGATTTTGCCAAACGTTCGAGGCGAGTTGTTATATCTTGGTCATGCAAAAGATTCAGCCGCTGTTTTGCGCGCGTCAAATCTTGGTCGTAAGCGTACGTGTTGGCGACCAGCACAATATAATCGCTTTGCGCGGTGACGGAAAGTCCGGAAACATTGGATCCGCCGATATTGGGAAAGACTAGCCAGCCAGCCAGCAAACCGAGCGTTAGCCCCATGCCAATGCCAACCAGCGCAATGACCAATAGCCAGCGCCAGGTAAAACGCGTTTCTGTCATTCAAACATCCTTTATCGAAAATTTTGGGCGATGTTGCGCGCAAAGGCGCGATGGAAATCAAGTGGCATATTTTTTGCGGAGCGCCGCCGATTGTAGCATCAAACCAGAGTCAATCCAAATGCGCGTCATTTGATTATTTGATTTCAAGCGGGTCGCCATACGGTTCGATGTCGTCATTGATATTTTCGTACATGCCGACCAAAAAGCGCGTGGCATTGGGCGGCGCAGGTTTGAATACATCCGCGTAAAGTTTGCCGGGTTCCCATTCGCGCGTGCGGTACCCATATACGGCTTGACAACATGCCGCGCGGTCATCTTGCGCGATTTTGTCGCCTTGCGCGTCGAGGTAATGCACGTACGTCGCCAAATCTTTGTCCAACGCTTTTTTTACGCGCCAATATAAAATGAACGCGTCGGGCGAATTTTGATAACCGACTAGCTCTATGCGGTCGCTCACTTGCGCGCGCTGGCGCGTCATTTCCGTCGGCGCGCGCGTGATTTGCGCCAAATCATTATCCAAAACTTTTAGCGCGTAACCGACGGGCGCGCGCGTCCAATTCACGCCGCGCTCGATAAACACCGCGCGTCCCGCGTCCACATTTTGCAGCGCGCGCCAATATTCATCGCGTTGTTGCAATTCAATCAAGCGCGGCTCTAAATCGGGACGCAAATTTTCGGTGGCTTGCAAAAAGCGCAGCGCGGTGGCGGTTTCCCAATCCAATTCCAAAAAGGACGCGGCGGGCAAATTCATTGTCGCTAACGCGCGCGCGCGCGCTTCGGGCCCCGCTTCCGCCGCGACCGCCGCGTTGATTTCATTCCAACGCAGCGCGCCGAATAGCGCAGCGACGAGCCATAACGCGGTGTAAATAATCCGCAAACGCGGCGCATGTTGCGGTTTGACGCGCGCCGCGAGCCAATCTATTAAAAACGCCGCGCCCGCGCCCAGCCATAACGCGACGACGACAAAACTGGAGATGAGAAAGACTTCAATATCCGGCACGCTGTACATCAACGCGAATACGACGTTCGTGAGATAAATCAGCCACAACGCGACGTTCAAATGTTTCGCGCGCCGAAATAATGCGATGGCGCCAACCAACGCGAGCGCGAGTCCGACATGAAAATTGCGCCATGGGATTTCGACCAGCACGGGCAGCGGATTGATTTCGCGCAGCAGCGAACTCGCGTATTCGCGACCGAGAATGATGTCATAGAAAATAAAAGCGGGGGAGAATCCTTCGGGCAGCAAACGCAGCGGCACGTACAGATACAAGAGCAAACCGGGGAGGACGAGCAACGCGCAAACTGCGAGCCGCGAAAATTTGAAAAAAAAGCGGCGGTCGGTGGCGAGCAAAAAATAAAGCAGGGCGGGCAGCGTGAGCAGCGTCAAGCGATGATGCGCGAGCGCGAGACCCAAAACAAAAAACGCGAGATATAACGCGCCAGACGTTTGCGGCGCGCGCGCCCAGCGCCATAACAGATACCATGTCAGCGCGAGCAAAAACGCGTGCAGCGGATATACTTCGAGGATGCTGGCGTTGAACCACAAGACCGGCGTCAGCGCCAAGAAAAGAGCCGCGAACGCCGCCGCGATTGTTCGCGCCGTGACCGCGCGCGCAAACACAAATACCACTGTGACAGCGAGCGCGCCAAAAAATGGCGTTAGCAAATTCAACTGTCGCGCGGCGTTCAGGTCTAACGGCAGCAAATGCCACGCGTAACCAATGAGCGTAAAAAGCGGATAGCCCGTCGCGTGCGCCACGTTCAGCGCCGCCATTGCCCATTGAAATTCGCCGCTGTCACCGCGCAGCATTCCGGGCGCCAGAGTCGAATAATAGAGCGCAAAAGTCGCGAGGAAAATAAAGAATGGCGCGAGGCGATGGACGAGTTTCAAATGCGAGGGATTTAGACACAAGCAGCAAGCACGCGGCAGTCGCTAGTATGGCGAATGCTGATTGCTTTCTGCTTACTGTCTGCTGCCTACTTGATCGACTTTTGCCACGTCAAAACAAAATTGACCGACAAGCCGTTTGGCATACCGAGCCCAATCACTTTATCCGAAGGGAGATTCGCCACCCATGCCGAATAGGGCCCGCTTTCGCCGTTGTCGGGATTGTAGGTTTCCCACATCGGAATTTTGGCGCGTCCGAACGCGTCGGTAAAGGAATCGGCTTGAATGTCCGCGAAGCCTTGAAACACGCGCTGCACCAGAACCGGCCCGCCTTTGTCATCGAACAAGTTGTACAGCATGTGATGATTGCCGCTCGCTTTGAGCGTGTCCTGATATTCCGCGCGCAACAATTTCCAATAACTTTCGCCCGATTTGACGTTTGCGTATTCGACGCGCACATTCAGCGCGCCGAGACGCGGGTCAAGTGGCGAAGCGACCATGGGCGCGCGTGGCGGCGGCGGCGCGCTTGGGCGCGTCGGGACAGCGGCGGCTATTTGCGGCATCGGCGCGGACGTTTGCGGTGGCGGCGCATACGCCGGTTGCGCGGGTGTTTGCGGTGGCGGCGCATACGCCGGTTGCGCGGGTGTTTGCGGTGGCGGCACATACGCCGGCTGCGCGGGCGTTTGCGGTGGCGGTGTATAAACAGGCGGCAGCGCAGTAGGTTGTTGCGGCGGATTGAACCATTCGGGAATTGGCGTGGGTGGCGGCGCGATGACTTGGCTCTCGGGCGCCATAGGCGCGCTCACTTCGGGTGGCGGTGGAATGACCAATCGTTGTCCCGCAATAATGCGCGCGTTTTCGTCCAACGCGTTCACATTCGCCAAGACGTGAACATTCACGTCAAATTTTTTCGCCAACGAACCGAGCGTATCGCCATGCTGCACGAGATAAATACTCTCTTCGCTTGGCGGCGGCGGCGGTGGCGGCGCGGGCGACGCGGGCGGCGCGGTTACGACAGCGGCAGGTTGCAATGTGGCAACGCGTGGTCCAACGCGCGATTGACTCGGCATAGCTTTGACTGCCGCGACGACGGGCAAGCGTTCGCCGACGCGATAATCGGGCGCCGCTATCGGCGGAATTTCGCCATTGCGCGGTCCGCCGGAACGGATGGCATGGTCCCAAAAATCGCTGTACCACGCGCTCGCCAAAGTTTTTTGCGGACCGGTCAAGAGCCATGGACACGCGACGAAAAAATAATCGGGCGCGTCGCGCTGCATAAATTCAAACATCGCGACAGTCAAATCCGCGTGCAGCGCCGGCGTAATGCGCGGATAACGGGCGTCAGTGCGGCGTCCGACCTGATAGCCGCCTTCGGTTGCAAGAATTGGAATCGAACGACCCAAATGTTTTTTCGCGAGCGCGTCAAAATATTCATATTCGCGAAACGCGGCATGGTCGTGCGCGATAACTTGGCCCGCGTTTTTGCGCGCGGCGCGCAGCGCGTTGATTTCGTCTAACGTATGCGCGCGCTGCAATACAGTGTCCCACCACACCCATTGCGTCAGCGCGCCGAAATCGTACTCTTGAGTTGTCAAAGGCGCGCCATTTTGATTTACGCGATCATTGGGAAAATTTAGCGGACGATTGTGTCCGAAATTGTGCAGCGCAATCCAACCGCCATCGAGCAAAATGTCCTGCCGTCCCAACGACGCGAGCGCGCCGATCAAATCCATGCCGCTGCCGCTGCTCACGGCGGGCAAACCCGGATAACCGCCCGCTTCGATGATAAAGCGCGCGTCAAACAACCAATTCAGCGCGACCAATTTCGCCGTCTCTTCGTGCTTGCGCGCGTCGTTGCCGGCGCTTGGGATGGCGCGCTGTTTCCATTCTGACGGATTATCGGGCTCGTTATTGGTTTCGAAATACAACACGCCGAGATCAATCAATTTGCGGATGGTCAATTCTTCGCGCGCGGAAATGTGTCCGGGATTGGGTTCAGGCGTATCATTCGGCGGCAAATCGCGGCGCAAAATACGCGCAATCGGAAAGATGCCCGCGTTGAGCAATTTGCCGCACAAGGTCAGCGAATCGCCGTTATCGTCCATCACGCGCAGCCATTTGATGCCGAGCTGTTGCAGCTCGACAATCCACGCGTCAATACCGTACGGGTCGCCGCGCCAGTTGGCGGCGGGATATCCTACAATGCCGCGTCCATTATCGTGCGGCGGTCGTTTGTAATCGGAAAGAGAGAATGGCATGGGTAGCTTGATTTATGGGTCTGCGCGCGTGCGCGGCGCGCGCTTGGTGGATGGCAGCTGGTTGAACCGCATTCGGACGCTAGAAAATTTTTCGCCCTGCGATGACCAAGCCGCGCTCGGCTTCAATGTGACGCGCTTTGGCTTCTTCTTCAAACAATTCATACAGCGCATTATAATCTTGCGGCGAGAGCTGCGGCGCGCCTTTGGGTTTTTTTAACGCATTCTTGAGCGCGTCGGGACTTTCGGGCAAAAATACAATGGGCGCTTCGACATTTGTGACTTGAATCTCGGCTTTCGGATTGGTAAACACGATAAAACCGTCAATCGGCGGATTAAAAGATGCCCCAAGACGGTCATGCAAAAACGCCGCCATTTTTTCTTGTTGCGCTTGTAACATTTGCGTCGGGTTGCCCAACTGTTCGGCGCTGAACCAGCGCAGCAGGCGCAAAATATCAAAATTCGATCGCCAGCCATTTTGATTCACCGACACGCGCCCGTCCAAATTTTTCAACAGCAGAATGGTGACGCCATACGGCGTCAGCAGCGCATTGGATACCGGCAGCGCGTAATTATACAAACGATATTTTTTGTCCGTGCCTTTGAGCGCTTTTTCCAACTGTTCGTAATATTTAAAACCCCAGCGGTTCATGAAATAACCGCCAACGTTGGAAAGAACCAAGCCCACCAACAACGCGCCGTACATTAACAGCAGACTGTTCGCAGGCAATTCGGTCCCGCCGGAAAATAAAATGGGGAACGTGATTGCCAAAGGCGCCAGAATCACAATTAATGACGCGGTGGTGAGAATTTTGCCCGTGCGCGCATTGCGTTCCACGAGCGCTTTGTTGGTGACGATTTGTGCCATTGGAAGAGATGGGAGCTTGCGCGGCGCCAAAGTTATAACCTAGAGCGAATTCCTGATTCGTTTGTGGGGCAAGACCTTTCGGGTTTTCGGAAACCCGAAAGGTCTACCCACAAATCAAAGTGGAATCGGCGCTAACGCGCCGCGCGCAAGCGTCATATTTTCACATGCGTAATGCAAGTTACGCGCGAGTTTTCACAGGTCGAATTTGCGTAATACGAGACAGGCGTTTTGTCCGCCCAAGCCAAATGAATTGGACAAGATAGTTTCGACGCGCGCGGCGCGCGCGCCTTCCGAAACTAAATCCAAAGTGGCGCACTCGGCGTCGGGTTGGCGCAAATTGATTGTCGGATGGATTTTCTGGTCACGCAAACTCAACACCGCCGCGACCGCTTCGAGCGCGCCGCCCGCGCCGAGCGTGTGTCCGACCATTGACTTGTGCGCGCTAATCGGAATCTGGGGCGCGCGTGCGCCAAATAATTTTTTGATGGCTTTGACTTCGATATTATCGCCAACAACGGTCGAGGTCGCGTGCGCGCTGATGTAATCAATTTCGTCGGCGCGGATGCCCGCGTCGGCAAGAGCTAATTGCATCACGCGCACCTCGCCCTCGCCGCTCGGGTCTGGCGATACGACATCAAAACCATCGCTCGCCACCGAACTGCCCAAGACTTGGGCATAGATTGGCGCATCGCGCGCAATCGCATGGTCAAGCGATTCGAGGGTCAAAATCGCGCAGCCCTCGCCCATGACAAAACCATCGCGCGTAGCGTCGAATGGACGCGAGGCGGTGGCGGGTGTGTCATTGTAATGGGTCGAAAGCGCGCGCATTTGCGAGAATGCCGCCAAGCCAATCGGAAACAAGCCGGCTTCGGCGCCGCCGACGAACATCACATCCGCCCAACCGCGCCGAATAATTTCCGCGCCTTCGCCAATCGTTTGCGTGCCGGACGCGCACGCCGCCGTGATGGTGCCCAAATAACCGAGCGCGCCGGTGAGCATGCTGATATGAAACGCGGGCGCATTCGGCATCGCCGCGCCGATGGCAAAAGGGGAAACGCGCTGCCAACCTTTGCTGAGCATTGTCCGCATGCCTTCTTCGGTCGCGTCAATTCCGCCCACTGCCGTGCCAATCAATACGCCGACGCGTTCGCGCTGCGCCACCGGCAATTCTAAACGCGCGTCGTGCGCCGCCATCCGCGCGCACGCAATCGCGAATTGCGAACAGCGCGCCATGCGCCGCGCTTCTTTGGCATCCATGAAATCGCGCGGCTCGAAATTTTTTACTTCGCCGCCGACACGCGCGGGATATGCCGATACGTCAAAGCGCGTGATTGGCGCTAGGCCGCTTTTGCCCGCCAGCGTATTATCCCAAAACTCTTGGACCGTGTTCCCGTTAGGTGACAAGACGCCGATGCCAGTGATGACAACGCGCGGCTTGCGTTGTCGCGTGGCGCGCGCCATTTGCGCGAGCGGTTCCGGGATGTACCGTTCTTCAAAGAGCTGGTCCAACATGGCAGGTTCAAGTGTGGATGCGGGCAGGATTCTAAGCACTCGGAGCGACTCCGCGACGAATGATTTCGAGGATATTGCTTTCAACCGAACGTTTGGCGACGCGAATCGCGTTTTTCACGGCAACCGCATTAGAGCGCCCATGTCCGATAATGACCACGCCGTTTACGCCCAACAAGGGCGCGCCTCCGTATTCGGTATAGTCCAAAATTTTTTTCACTTTATTAAACGCGGGCATGGCTAACGCGCCGCCCGCCATCGTCAAAGGGTTGCGTTTGATTTCGCGGCGTATCAAATCATTTAGCATTTTGGAAACGCCCTCGGCGGTTTTGAGCGCGATGTTGCCGGCAAAACCATCCGCCACAATCACATCCGCGAGATGCGCGGCAATATCCTTGCCTTCGACATTGCCGATAAAATTTAGTTTGGTCGCGCGCGCGCGTTCGCGCAGCAAAGCGTGCGCGGCTTGGACCGTTTGATTGCCTTTGGTGTCTTCTTCGCCGTTCGCCAAAAGAGCCACGCGCGGCTGCTCCAGCCCAAGCGTCGCGCGCATGTACGCGTCACCCATGATGGCGAATTGTTCCAGCCATTCCGGTTTGCAATCGGTATTCGCGCCAACGTCAATCAATAAACTGGGGCCCTGCGGTGTCGGAAATAACGCGCCGAGCGCGGGACGATGCACGCCTTTAAGACGTTGTAAATATAAAACGGACGCGGCAAGCGTCGCGCCGGTATTGCCCATCGAGACAAACGCGTCGGCATTGCCGCGCTTTAACTGCTCGATGCCGACGACAATCGAAGAATCTTTTTTTTCTTTGACTGCCAACGCGGGATGCTCGCGCATTTCGATTTCCTGCGCCGCGTGAAGCACGCTGACCGAAGGCGGAACTTGGCTCAAACGACTCAAAGCGGCGCGCACACGCGTTTCATCGCCGACGAGCGTAATCTCTATGCCGTACTCGTTCGCCGCGTCCACCGCGCCCTGCGTATCCGGCGTGGGACGTTGATCGCTTCCCATCGCGTCCACGATGATTTTCATAGACAGCGCGCGCTATTGTACTTGAACTTGTGGAATCCGCAAAAGTAGTTTGCGTTGGTTTCATTTTGCGAGAATATTCGGTTGATACAAAAAAGGACGTTGCTTAAAATTCTCTCTCATGTTACACTCGCGGGCGTGAAGATGCCTCCGCTGCGTCCGCCGGTTGGACGACGCATCGCGTTGGATTTGTATTCGGCGCGCACGTTGACATGGCTGGGTCCGATTGCGGCGACGATTTGCGGCGCGCTGGCGGCGGGCGGCGTCATGGTGTCGGGTGAAACGCTGCTGCGCGTGGCAATCGCGATTTTGTTGACGGACCCGCTATTGGGCGCGTGGCGCGCGGCTTGGGTGAACACCGATTGGCGGCGCCCGATGCAAGGTTGGCAAGCTACGCCGACGCGCGCGTGGATGCTCGTGCCGTATGCGCGGCTTGGTTCGCCCGCCGCGCGTTTTTCGCAGTGGCTTTCATCGCGCGCCAAGTTCTGGCGCGAAGCGATTGCGCCGCAAGTGGGTCAATCTATCACGGCGCTATTCGCGACCGCGCTGATTGCATTATCGGTCGCGCTAGTGTTGGGTTCGAGCGCGTTTTTGTTGACGTTGGGCGCGCTGCTGTTGGCGCCGCTGGAAAGTGAATTGGGCGAACAGGGCGCAGGTCGTTGGGCGCGCGCGTTCGCCGAAATCGCGATGGCGTGGTTGATTGGGGATGCCGCGATTTCGTTGACGCTGCCGCCGTTGGATTCGGCCATCTTGGCGGTGTTGTTCGCGGCGGCGTATCGCGGGTTGCTCTCGGCGCCGACGCGCCCGCGTTTGGGTTTAGCCATCGCCAATGTCGCGCAAGCGCTGGTGGTGATGTTTTTGCTAGGGCGCGGCGCAATCATTCATGCGACGGTTATGGCGCTGCTCTTGGGCGCGCAGTTATTGTGGCAAACGCTTTTGCGCGGCGGACGCGCGGACGCGCGCGCGTATCTAACGCGCGCGCAGTGGTTCGTGCTCGCCGCGATGGTGGCGGCGGCGTTGGGCATCCCTCATTGAGTTTATTCATGGTGATGGTCGTGTATGAAAATTGGCGTCATCTCTGATTCACATATTCCCGATTTGCGCCGTTCCTTGCCCGCGCGCGTGATGGAGATTTTTTCGTCAGTCGAGATTGTTTTGCACGCGGGCGATATCACTTCGATTGAAGTGTTGCAGCAACTGCAAGAATCGGTCTCGCTCACCTTTGCGGTGTACGGCGAAGATGATTCGCCGGAGGTGAAAGCGTATTTGCAGGAATCCCAAGTTCTGGAATTTGGCGGGCTGCGCATTGGACTGGTTCACGGCAATCGCGAAGGTCGCGCCGACCTTAACAATCGCTTGAATCGGCTTTTGCGGCGCGATCCGTATTCGCCCGAATATATCAATTATATCCTTGGCCGTTTTACAAATGTGGATGCGATTGTATTTGGCCATACGCACGTTCCGTACGCCAAAGTGCATGACGGCGTGTATTTATTCAATCCGGGTTCGATTAATCCGTATCGCGATGAAGCCACCGTTGGTTTGCTCGAAATCAATAATCGCGGAATTCGCGGACGTATTCTGCCCATTTAGGGCGCGTGTGTTTCAATAGCCCAAATTTCCGTCTTGATGAATTGTTTCGAGTATGATAATCTGATTTGCATGTGTTGTTTTAGCGCCGCGGCGCTAGAACATGAAAAGCTGCCATGTCTGCCAATAAATCGGTATTTCAAGATGCGTTAAAAAAGGCGTCCAACGCCGCGTGGGACCAACGTTGGGAAACCGCGATCAAAGAATATCGTCGCGCGCTCGGCGAATTTCCCGATGATTTTTCCGCGCGCAGCGGTTTGGCGTTAGCGCTTCAAGAGTCCAATAAATTCGAGCAGGCGCTCGTCGAATATAAAACGCTGGTGAAAATGCAGCCGGGCGACCCGGCGCCGCTCGCGCATGTCGCCGTTTTGCTCGAACGGTTGAATCAGCGCAGTCAAGCCGCAGAAGTCTATAATCAAATCGCCGAGAGCTATCACGCGCAAAAGCAAATGAACAAAGCGGTGGAAGCCTGGCGCAAAGCCAGCGCGCTGGAACCGGACCGCTCTGAGCCGCACACCAAATTGGCGGCGGCGTTTGCCGAAGCGGGGCACAATGTGCCTGCCGCGCGCGAATGGTTCGCGTTGGCAAAACTCGCGCAGCGCAGCGGCGAATTTTTGCACGCGCAGCAATATGTGGAACGCGCGCTGGCGCTAGAACCCGAAAATACGCAGGCGAAATTTTTGTTGAATGAGATTACGGGGCGCGGCGCGGACGCGTCGTCTTCCGCCGCCAATCCCGTCGAAATCGCGCGCCGCAGCAACCTGTCGCGTTTGGCGGCTTCGGTTCTGGATGACAAGACGCCGTGGCGGCGCGCGGATAATGCGGGGCAGGGCGCGGATACCGACGCGCTGTTGGCGCGCGCGATTAACGCGCAAGAAAAGGGCCAAGCGCAGGAAGCGATTCAAGCGTACGAACAACTGTTGGCGGCCGGTTTAACGCGCCCCGAAGTGCAATTCAATCTGGCGATTTTGTACCAAAATATGCTGCGCCATCCAGAGGCGATTCCGTTATTGCAAGAAACCGCGCGCGTGCCGCAGCTGGCGGTGGCGTCGCGTTTCGCGCTCGGACAATCGTATCGCGCGCAGGGCAATGTGGATGGCGCGCTCGATAATTACATTCAGGCGATGAAGATTGTTGACCTGAGCACGGTGAATCGCGCGCAAGCCGACCAGGTGATTCGTTTGTATGAATCGCTCGCGGAAGGATATCGCGCCAAAGGCGACGAAGCGAGCGCGCAGCGTTTCAGTCTGATTCTGTTGGATTTTCTCAACAACAAAGGTTGGGAAGACAAGGTGCGCGAAGTGCGCGCGCATATCGAATTGGCGGCGGTGACCGGGACGCCGCTTTCGATGCAAGAAGTGTTCGAGACGCCGGAATCGGAACGGGTGATTGAACTTTTGCGCGCCAGCGCGGATTTGCTCAAGGAACAGAAAATTTATGCCGCGAGCGATTTGGCGTATCAAACGCTCGAGTTGGCGCCGAACTATTTGCCCGCGCATGTGCAGATTGCCGAAATTACGGTGGCGGCGGGACGGATTGCAGACGCGTTGGTTAAATACGATGTTTTGGCGGAAACCGCCGCGGTGCGCCGTGATTTGCCGAAAGCGATCGCGTTTTATCGGCAGGCGTTGAATCTCGGCGGCAATGACGTGACGCGACGCGCCAAGTTAATCAATGTGCTGGTGCAAAACGGACAGTTGACCGAAGCGTTGGACGAATATGAAAGCGTGGGCATGGGGCTGGCGGCGGAAGGGCATTATCAAAAAGCGGCGGACAAGTATAATGAAGGTCTCACGATCGCCGCGCGCGCCGGAATGTCGAATCAAGCTGTTGTGCCTTTGAAACGACAGTTGGCATTAACTCATCTCAAATTGCGCGAATATGACAAGGCGCGCAGCTTGTTTGACGAACTCTATCGGGCGGACCCGGAAGATGATGAAACACGCTATTATTTGGTAGATTTGTATTTGCGGCGCGGCGAAAACGCGGAAGGCGAACGCGCCTTGAATGAGTTGTTGGCGCGCCATCGCAACACGCCAGAAAATGTGCAAGCGACGTTAGTTTCGCTTGCGGAATCATTTCCAGATAATGTGATGCTGCATCGCGAGCTCGCGCGTTTTTATACGCAGCAGGGCCAAAACGATCAAGCGCTTCAAATCTTGGACGATTTGGGTGACCGTCTCTTGAATGGCGGACGGTCCGCGGAAGCGATAACGGTGGTGCAGGACATTATCGCATTGAATCCGCCGCAAGTGGCAGAGTATCGTAAATTATTGTTGGAACTGCGCGAGCCGCAGCCAGAATGAGCCGTCAAATGTCACGCGATGCTGCGTGACATTTTTTTTGGGGCGCGTGCGCGCTGCGCTGGGGGCGGATGAAATTTCTTGCGCGCGTTTGAAATGACAATCAACGCGACGGACTGGCGCGCGCCGCGATGTGGTTGGATGAAATGTGGATGTTGCGATACAATGCGGGCGCGCTATGAGTGACCAAGATTTGCTGGTGCGTCTGCGAGATATATCGAGTGTGGTGGATATTGGGTTGGTCACACTCGTTTTTCTCGGATTGTTTTATTTGGTGCGCGGCACGCGCGCGGTGATTTTGCTGCGCGGCATTCTATTGGTCGCGTTTATCGCGGTGCTGGCTAGCACGTTTCTGAATCTCACCGCGTTTAATTGGCTCGTGCGTAATTCAATTCCCGCGCTGCTCGTCGCCATTCCCGTTATTTTTCAACCCGAGTTGCGGCGCGCCTTTGAACGTTTGGGGCGTCCGCATTCGCTGCTCGGTCTGCGTACGACGGACGCGACCACCAAATTTTTGGCGACGCTCACGCGCGCCGCGGGCGCGTTATCGCGTCAAGAATATGGCGCCTTGATTATTCTTGAAGGGCGCACCGGTTTGCAAGAGTATGTGGATACGGGGGTGCGCTTGGACGCCGAAGTGTCGGTGGATTTGATGCTCAATATTTTTAACAAACATACAAATCTGCATGATGGCGCGGTGATTGTGCGCGATGAGCGAATTTTGGCGGCGAGCTGTATGTTGCCGTTGTCGGAAAATCCTGATGTGGACCGCGATTTGGGCACGCGTCATCGCGCGGCGTTGGGCGTGACCGAAAGCACGGACGCGATTGCGCTAGTGGTGTCGGAAGAAACCGGCGCCATTTCGGTCGCGCAGAATGGGCGGCTGCTTCGCAATTTGGATGAGGGTCCATTGAATCGCACGCTCACTATCTTGTATACGGGGCGCAATCCCAATAGTCCGATGCGTCGTTTTCTTGCTCCCATTTTGGGAGCAACGCACTCGGACAAGCTGGCGCAAAAGAATTAATGCTGCGGTCGTTTCTTTCGAATGTCTCTTCGGCGCTCATTGCGTTGATTTTCGCGTTGGTCGTTTGGGTCGTCGCCACCAATGAACAGAATCCGACGCGCGAAGGTTTGTTTCCTGATCCAATCGCGATCACGTACGAAAATCTCGCCGCGGATATGACGGTTCTTGATCCATCGCGTCTCGCCGCGCGGGTGCGCATTCGAACGCAAGAAGATATTTGGCAAAATTTGAACAACGCGAATTTTTCGGTCAAGGCGGACTTGGGCGGTTTAGAACCGGGCGCGCGTCAAGTCAATTTGGTGGCGACGAGCGCGGATCCGCGCGTGCGAATTATCGGACTTGACCCGCCGACGCTGCAAGTGACGTTAGAAAAAATTCGACAGACGCCGCTTTTGGTGCGCGTGCGCGTATTGGACGAACCGCCGTTGGGGTATGAAACCAAAACGCCGGAAATTAAACCGCCGACGGTGGTCGTGAGTGGTCCGCAAAATAAAGTGGAACGGGTGAATGACGCGACGGTCGAGGTCGCGCTGCGCGGCGCCAAGACTGCGGTGGAGCGCGAAGCGAACGTTGTGCTGCATGATGCGCAGGGCAATCAGATTCAGGGATTGACGATTACGCCTTCGACGGTGCGGGTCAATATTCCGATTGAACAACGCGTGGGTTATAAAGACGCGGCGGTCAAAGCGCTAATCGTCGGCAATGTGGCGTCGGGCTATTGGGTGAGCGATATTAGCGTAGATCCTGGCACTGTGACTTTGGTGGGCGCGCCGAACGCGTTGAATCAACTCGGCGGTTTTGTGGAAACAGAAGCGCTGGATGTTGCGGGCGCCAAAGAAAATGTCGTCAAGCGCGTGCGTTTAAAATTGCCGGAAGGGGTTTCCGTCTTGAACGCGGCGGATGTGATGCTGCGCGTGGCGGTTGAGCCAGTTTTAAGCGGCAAGACAGTGCGACGGCGGGTTTCCGTTTCGGATACATGCACATTGCCTTCGAAAATTTCCCCGGATACCGTCGAGGTGATCTTGTCGGGGCCATTGCCGATTTTGCAGACGTTGAAAAATGATGATGTGCAAATTGTGCTGGATGCGCCGCGCTGCGCGAGCGGGACATATCAAGCCGAATTGCGCGCGGTGAATGTGCCGGATAAAATCACCGTCGAGAGCATTGTCCCCGCGACCGCTGAAGTTACGGTGTTAGGAGAAATTCCCTGAATTGCGCGCGCCACAAACTTTGGACGAACCGCGCGATTTGACGCGCGCGACAGCCGCAAGCGCGATCAGTTTGCGGCGCTGGAATTGGATTGGTTTGACGCTGGTGGCGCTGCTGCCGTTTGTGGTGTATTGGCGCGCCGCGCTCGGGCAAGGGATGTTTTTTTTTGGCGACATTGCGCGCTTTTTTTATCCGATGCGCGTTTTGTACGCGGACGCGTTGGCGGCAGGACGTTTACCGCTATGGCAGCCCGAAATCCTCGCCGGTATTCCTCTTTTGGCTGAAATGCAAAGCGGCGCGTTGTATCCGCCGCATCTCGCGCTCTTTCGCGCGCTGCCCGTTGACCTCGCTCTAAATTACGACATTTTGTTGCATCTCGCGTGGCTTGGCGCAGGCGCATTTTTGTTTGCGCGCGTGCGTGATATTTCGATTGCGGGCGCGCTGCTGGTGGCATGCGTGTTGATGCTCGGCGGATTCGGTTCGGCGCGCATTACGCATCCGAATGTGTTGAATGTCGCCGCCTGGCTGCCATGGTTGTTATGGTTGTTTGAATTGTGGCGCGCGGCATGGCATCGTCCTTTGACGTGGACGTTGCTGACGCTGGCGTTTGCGCTGCAATGGTTCGGCGGGCATCCGCAATTCGCGCTGATTAACGCGCTGATGTTTAGCGTGTATGCGTTGGCGCTGCCGTTCGTGGAGGGCGGAACCGAAACAGAGTTTGCGCGCGTCGCTCGAGATGTCAAGGCAATGGCGCGACGCTTGGGTTTGTTCGTCGCGCCATTCGTCGCGTTGGGAATCGGGACGCTCATTGCTGCCGCGCAACTATTGCCGACCTTTGAATTCGCGCAGCAATCGGCGCGCGCGGGCGGCGTGGCGGCGGATTTTTTTACGACGTTCTCGTATCATCCGCTCTATTTGGCTCTGCTCGGCGCGCCGTTTTTGCGCGGCAATCCGTATCCGAATACTTCGGTCGAAGTGATTGCGTATGTGGGCATTGCGCCGCTGTTGTTTGCGGGCGCGGCGGCGCTGCTAAAACGCGAATGGAAAACGTGGTTTTGGCTTTTGACCGCGTTGGGCGCGCTGCTGCTGGCGTTTGGCGGCAACACGCCATTGTATCCCGCGCTGCGCGCGCTGCCGTTCTTTAATTTGTTTCGCGTGCCGGCGCGTTTTTTATTTCCGTTCGCGTTCAGCGTCGCGATGCTCGCGGGCATCGGTTTGGACGCGCTGCGCGCGAAAACCGCCGAAACGAAAAGTTCGCGCGCGGCGCTTGGCGCGGGATTATTTTTTGGCGCGGCGGCGGGTTTGATTCTGGCGCTGACGAATGCTTTGAGCGTGGACGCGTGGCTCAGCGCGTGGAATTTGCTGCCGGTGATTTTTGGCGGACTGGCGTTGCTGTTGGCGCTACGCGCCGCGCGGTTGAGCCAGAGTTTATTTACGGTTTGCGCGTTGGGTTTGACGCTGTTGGATGTGTTGGCGTTCAGCGCGGTGTACGCGCAGACGTTTAATCAGATCGCGCCGCGCGCCGAAATTTTTCCGCGTCCGCGCGTGATGGCGCAGCTGGATTTAAGCGGCGGCGCGCGTGTGTTGACGAGCGAATGGATTTTGCCGTGGATCGCGGTGATGAATTCAAGCTTGTATCCGAATTTGAACGCCGCGCATGCGGTCCAAGCCGCGCACGGTTATACGCCGCTTGCGCCGCGCAACACACTCGAGTTTCTCGCGCAGTTGTCGCCGGTGATGTTGAACAAGTTGAGCGTGCGCTATTATTTGATTCCGCAGCTGCTGCCCGTTGACGCCAAAACAGAAGCGGCGGATGTATTCAATCCATTTTTGCCCGACGCGATTACCGCGCCGCTGCGATTTTCGCCGGTGGACGCGACGGGCATTGAAATTGAATCGTCGTTGGCGCAAGCGGCAGAGCTGTCGGATGACGCGGTGGTGGCAGAGATTATTTTGCGCGATGAGCAGGGCGTAGAATATCGGCAGCCGCTGCTCGCGGGGCGCGATACGGCGGAATGGGCGTACGACCGCAGCGATGTGGCGCGCGTGATTAAACACGCGCGTCCGGAAATCGCGTCGTCATTTCCCGCGCGCTCCGCTTTTCCAATTCAAGAACATGTCGGGCATACGTATCGCGCGCGAATTTTATTTTCGAGTTTAGCGACGCCGATTGTGTCTTTGCAAATTATTCCCAAGCTTGACGCGGGCTTGCTGCATATTCAAGGGCTGGCGCTATGGCACGGCGACGCGCGGATTGATTTGGCGCCGTTAGTGGGCAAAGCGCGGCATACGTTGGTCTATCGCAGCGAAGACGTGGCGGTGTTTGAAAATCCGGACGCGTCGCCGCGCGCGTTTATTACGCATAATGTGAAACAAGTTGACGATGTGGAAGCGTTTCGACAACTGCGGTCCGCGCATCCCAACGCCGAAATTTATGTGTCGGATGGACCCGAATTGTATACGGATGTGGGGCAAGGGTTTAACGAAAGCGCGCGCATTGTGACGTACGAACCAGAGCGCGTGGTGGTCGAGACGCGGCTAGACTCGGAAGGATATTTGATTTTGACCGATGCGTGGGACCCGGGTTGGGTTGTGTTGGTGGATGGCGCGCCTGCGCCGCTGACGCGCGCGGATGTGATATTTCGCGCGACGTTATTGGATGCGGGCGCGCATCGCGTCGAGTTTTTATATCGTCCGCGCGCGTTTTATCTTGGGCTGGCGCTGACGGGCATCGGCGTCGCGTTGATGGGCATCGCGTTATTGAGCGCGGTTTTGTGGCGGTTGCGCGTAAACTCGGCGCGGACGCGCGTTTGACATTTCCGCGTTGCGAGATAATACTCGCGTCAATTCATTTGCCAAGGAGGCGTTGCGGTGAATTTTATCAATCGAATGATTGTGGTGTTGCTGCTGCTCGCCGCGTTGGTTTCCGCGTGCGCGGGATTTTTGGCGATGTTGTTTGCGCGCGACAGCGTCGTGGCGGCGGCGCAGCGCACCTTGACGGCGTTGGTAGACCCGACCCAAATTTTTCCACTGTTGTTTTGCCTGGGGTTGGCGTTGTTGGTCGCGATTGTTTCGGCGCTGTTGTTGTACGCTGAATTGATGCCGAGCGACAAAGTTCGCATGCGTTTAAAATCCATTCAAGGCGCGGATGTGCTGATGAGCGCGGAAGCGATTACGACTCAGTTGCGCTACGCGTTGGACCCGCTGCCCGGGGTGATTAATGTGGATCCGAAAGTGGCTAAAGGCAAAAATGACGCGGTGGATGTGATGGTGGAAATGTCCACGACTTCGGATGTGTCGGTCAAACAAAAAACCGATCAAGTGATGGACGTGACGCGCGCCGTATTGGAAGGCGGATTGGGGTTGCGCGTCGGCAAGGTGCAAATCAAGCTTGACCAAATGAAGCCGCCGAAAAAAGGCGCGTCTAATTTGCCCACCATAGATTTGCCGCGCTTGATTGCGGACAAACAAGAAGAGGCGAATAAAGACGCCGCGAAATAAACGCGCGGTTGGCGACGCAAAATAGAATGACGGTATGTGGATGATTGAACAAACGCAAAGAGTAGAGCCAAATGGCGCGCCCGAATTGAAAACCCTAATCGAAGCGTTCATTCTGGTTTCCGACGGACCGGTCTCGTTTGAAACGCTCGCGCAAGCATTGGCGCAAGACGTGACGACGATTGATTTTGTGGTCGCGGAATTGGAAGGCGAATACGCGACGCGCGGCATTCGGCTGCAAAAAATGCGCGAACGCGTGCAATTTGTCAGCGCGCCCGAAGTGTCCGAGCAGGTGCAAAAATATCTTGGCTTGGACACCGCGCCGCGCTTGTCCGCCGCCGCGCTCGAAACGCTCGCGATTATCGCGTATCGTCAGCCGATAACGCGTCCGCAAATCGAAGCGCTGCGCGGCGTGAATTGCGATGGCGTCGTGCATACGCTGCTCGCGCGCGGTCTGGTCGAAGCCGTCGGCGAATTGGAAACGGTGGGACATCCAACCTTGTATGGCACGACGTTTGATTTTTTGCAGTATTTCGGGCTGACGAGTTTGGAACAACTGCCGCCGCTGCCTGAAAATATGATGCCCGCGTTGCCGCCGCGCATGGAGCAAATTGAAAACGGCGCGGACAATGACGCGCCGAATGAATCGGACGCGGCGCCGCGCGTGGAAAATGCGGACGCAAGGCGCGCGGAAATTTCAAACGCGGCTGCGTCGGAAAAAGCGCATGCCCGCGCGCTAGAGGACGCTGAACCCGATTCGATTACAAACGCTTGGTTCGACACGGTATGGTAGGAAATTTTTCGATGACTTTATTCGATCCTAAAAATTTTTATCTGGTCACGCAGTCCAACGCCAAAGCGGCGAGTTTGTTCGCTAGCCGCGCGTACGCGCGCGGCCAAGCTATTTATCCATTCGATTATTGGTCGCAGCCGCTGATGCCGATGCATGTGACGAATCATTCATGCGACCCGAACGCGACGTTTCAAGACGGGATGTTGATTGCGACGCGCGCGATTGCGCCGCACGAAGAAATCACGTTTGATTATCTCGCGCATCCGCTGCCCGCGGCGCCATGGGATTTTGAATGTTTATGCGGCGCGGAAAATTGCGTCGGCCGTGTGCGCGTGAAAACAGCATTGGATGAGTGAAATGGCGCAGCTGCCCTCGCACGCGTTTCTCGACGAACGCAAGATTCCGTACGAAAAAGCGACGTTCGCGCCGACAACTGAAAAGGGCGCGGCGAATGTCGCGCGCGCGTTGGGATATCGCGAACGGCAGATGATCAAGACGCTAATTTTTGAAACGGATAAGGGCGAAAAACTTTTGGTGATGGTGGGCGGCGACCAAAATATTGTGTCAGGCAATTTAAAAAAAGCGGTTGGCTCGCGCAACATTCAACTCGCTAAACCGGAAATAGTTCTCGAGACGACGGGCTATGTCATTGGTTCAATTCCGCCATTCGGTTGGCAGCCCGAAAGTTTTCGCGTGTTTCTTGACGCGACGTTACTGCAAGAGCCAATCTTGGGCGTCGGCACGGGCGTGTGGGGCAACGAGATTTTAATCACGCCCGAAAATCTGGTCCGCGCCAGTAACGCGCACGTGGTGAATTTGACGGAACGAGTATAAAACAATGGAACGATTGCAAAAGGTTCTCGCGCAGGCGGGCGTGGCTTCGCGGCGTCATGCCGAAGAAATGATTTCGGCGGGACGCGTGCGCGTGAACGGGCGGGTGGTCACTCAACTCGGCGCGCAAGTGGACCCAGAGACCGACAAAATTTTGGTGGACCAACGCCCCATCGTCATCGAAACCAAAGCGTATTTTTTGTTGCACAAACCCAAAGGTTATCTTTCGGACCGCGACGATACCGCAAACTATAAAACCGCGCTGGACCTTATTCCCGGCGACCTGCGGTTGTTTGCGGCGGGGCGGCTTGACCTGAATAGCGAGGGTTTGTTATTCTTGACGAATGACGGCGAACTGGCGAATCGGTTGACGCATCCGCGCTATGAACATGAAAAAGAATACTTGGTCCTCGTTATGGGCGCGCCCGAAGATAAAACGTTAGCGCGTTTGACGCGCGGCATTCCGTATGAAGGCGAATGGCTGCGCGCGGATGCCGTCGCGCGCGCGGGGCGTCGTCAGCAATTTGGCGAAGCGGGGCGCGACCAGACATGGCTGCGCATTGTGCTGCACGAAGGCAAAAAACGTCAGCTTCGTCACATGTGCGCGGCGTTGGGGCATCCGGTCACGCGCTTGATTCGCGTCCGCATCGGACCGCTGCTGCTCGGAAAACTCGCGGCGGGCGCTTATCGCAAGGCGACGCGTGACGAAATCGCGCAGTTGCAAAAGCAAGCGCAAAAGCGCAAACCGCGCAATCCAAAACCTAGAGTTCAAAAATCGAAAGCTAACTTTAAAGCGCGCGTTACGCCGCCGTAGGGCAAAGCAAAACGCTGCGCGTTAGCGCGCTATTTTTCTAGCGCATGCGCGCAAGTCGAGTTCATAATTCGCAGTTGTAATCTGCAAGCTGAAATCAAAAATGTCTTTTCTTTCTCGCGCCATTGCCATTGATGGACCTGCCGCATCGGGCAAGAGCGCGTTGGCGGAACAACTCGCCGCGCGGTTGAATTATTTTTATTTGGATACGGGCTTGATGTATCGCGCGGTGACGAATCAAGCGCTCGCGCGCGCTATTCCGATTCAGGATGAAGCGGCGATAACGCAGCTCGCGGAAGGAATGCGGATCAATGTGCTGCCGCCGGCGGATGGCGTGACGCATTCTTTCAGCGTGACGGTGGATGGACACGATGTTTCGGCGCAGCTGCATCGTCCCGAAGTGGACCGCAATGTGTCAGTGGTTTCGGCGTACGCGGGGGTGCGGCGCGCCATGACCGCGCAGCAGCAGCGCATTGCCGAGCGCGGCTGCATTATCATGGCGGGGCGCGATATTGGCACGGTCGTGCTGCCGAATGCGGACTGCAAGATTTTTTTGACCGCATCGGTGGAGGCGCGCGCGCGGCGGCGCATGGCGGACCGCTTGGCGCGCGGGCAGCAAGTGACTTGGGAGCAAATGCGCGACGAGATTTTGCAGCGCGATGCCATTGATTCTTCGCGCAGTGTCGCGCCGCTGCGCGCGGCGGCGGATGCGATTTATTTGGATAACAGCGCGTTGACGTTGGCAGAGACGGTGACGCGCGCGCTCGAAATTATTCGCGCGCGCTGCGGAATGGAATGACGCATGTCGAGCGAAATTAATATCCCGCCGTTTCATCGTCTTGGCAATTTTTTATTGCGCGCGGCGTACAGCGTGCTGCTCGATCTTGACATGCAGGGCCGCGAAAATATGCCGACGCGTGGGCCCCTGATTATAATCATCAACCACACGCATTTTTTGGACCCGGTGATTCCCGCCGCGCTTTTGCGCCCCGATATTTTTCCGATGGCAAAAGCCGAAGTGTTTGAAGGTCGCTGGCGTTGGGCGTTTAATTGGTACGGCTCGTTTCCCGTGCGACGCGGCCAAGCCGATATGAATGCGTTCAAACATGCGTTCAAACTTTTGCGCGCGGGGCATGTGGTGTTGATGGCGCCCGAAGGCACGCGCGCGCGCCATGGCGGCTTGCAGCCCGCGCACGAAGGCGTCGCGTTGATTGCGACGCGCGCCCAAGTCCCGATCCTGCCGATTGCGTTGTGGGGCGGACGTGACGAGTTTGACCACAACTGGAAAAATTTCAAGCGCACGCGTGTGCAGGCGCGGATTGGCGCGCCGATGTTGGCGAAAACAGCCGGACGCAAACCTACGCGCCAAGAGATTCGCGGCATCACCGACGACCTTATGTTTTCGCTGGCGAAAATGCTGCCGGCGGAATATCGCGGTATATACAGCGCGATTGAAAAATTCACGCCGCGTTATTTGACGCCGTACGATTTTGCCGCGCAAACTTCAAGGGCGGACAAGGAGGCGATGGCTATGCCAAGCTGAGTGAACGGAGAAAATGAGCGCATGAAGAAAAAAAGAGCTTGGCGCAAAGCAAGTCTGCGCGCGATTTATCGCGGCGCCAGTCCAAGCTGTAATTTTCTTGACGAGGTGGAGGTTCCTTGCCGCGCGGCAAGCGCTAACCGTCCTAAAGCGGATTCCTAATTCGTATGTGGGCAAAAGACCTTTCGGGTTTTCGGAAACCCGAAAGGTCTGCCCACTAATCAAAGTGGAATTCGCTCTAATGCTCAAACGACATGAAATTGCCTGAACCGCCTTTTTTACGCAGACGTTTTCGCAATTTCAAAAGTTATGATGCTAGTGGGACGGAAACATCGAAAGTTCAGCGGATGCCTCCGTTGGGTGAATCAAACATTTGCCCATCTATTTTCTCCTCTTGTGATGCGGTCCACAAAAACGGCGGGTGACCGCCGCGACAAAAAGGGCGGCATCAAATCCCAAACTAATTATTCAATTTCATCGGCGCGCGTCGAACGCGCGGACGGTGGCGTTACGCATTTGACGCGCAGCGACAACTGTTGGCCCAATGCGCGATTTGCGCTTTGGCGGCGCGCGTCCATTGCCTTGAGGAGAAAAAAACATGTGCGGCATTGTCGGTTATGTCGGGTACAAACAAGTCAGCGCGACGCTGCTCGACGGTTTGAAACGGCTGGAATATCGCGGGTACGATTCCGCAGGTATCGCGGTGCGAACGGACGAGGGCAACATCGTCGTTTGCAAAAGCGAAGGCAAACTCGCGAATCTAAAAAATCAACTGAATGGGCGCGCGCCGCGCGGCACGTTGGGCATGGGGCATACGCGGTGGGCAACGCACGGCGCGCCCAATCATCTGAACGCGCATCCGCATACGGATGAAAGCGGGCGCGTCGCCGTCATCCATAACGGCATTATCGAAAATTACGCAGAGCTGCGCGCGGAATTGCGAACGCGCGGACATCTGTTTCAATCTGAAACGGATACCGAAGTTCTCGCGCATTTGGTGGAAGAAGAATTCGACGCGCGTTTTCAAGCGGCGGACAATGCGGCGCGCGCCGCCGCCAGCTTGCTTGACGCGGCGCGCGCCGCTTTGCGGCGCGTGCGCGGCGCATACGCGTTCGTGATCATGGATGCGCGCGTGCCCGATCTGATTATCGGCGCGCGTCATTTTTCGCCGCTCGTGGTTGGCGTCGGCGAAAATGAAAATCTGTTCGCGTCGGATATTCCTGCGCTGTTGGAACATACGCGGCGCGTTTTGATCATCGAAGATGGCGAGATTGTCGCGCTGACGCATGACGCGGCGCGAATTTATACGTTGGATGGTCAAGCGGTGGCGCGCGAACCCTTTGAGGTGACGTGGAATGTGGCGGCGGCGGAAAAGGGCGGCTATCCGCATTTCTTTATCAAAGAAATCAACGAGCAGCCGGGCGCGCTGGCGAACGCGTTGCGTGGACGCGTCGTCGCGCGCGATATTATTTTGCCTGAACTTGAGGCGTTGGATTTGACGCGCGTCGAACGCGTGCACATTGTCGCGTGCGGCACGTCGTATCATGCCGGTCTCGCAGGCAAACTCGCGTTCGCGCAATGGGCGCGTCTGCCGGTCCATTGTGAAATCGCGTCCGAATATCGTTACGCGGCGCCGTTAGTGGATGAAAATACGCTGTTGATTTTGATCACGCAATCGGGCGAAACGGCGGATACGCTTGCGAGTTTTCGACTCGGCAAACAAGCGGGCGCGCAGACGCTTGCGCTCACCAATGTTGTCGGCAGTTCGATTACGCGCGGCGCGGACGCGTCCTTGTATCTCAATGTCGGACCCGAAATCGGCGTCGTCGCGTCGAAAACTTTTACCGCCCAAGTCGCGCTGCTAGAGCTTGTCGCGCTCAAAGTGGCAATGCGACGCGGCCGAATGCCGGATGACGTTGGAGCGGAGATTCGCGCCAATCTGCTGCGTTTGCCCGATTTAATGCAGGCAACGCTTGGCGTTGATTTTCAGGCGCGGCAGTTGGCGCAGCTTTTGACGCGGTATCGTTCCGCTTTTTTCTTTGGGCGCGGCTACGGTTATGTCGCCGCGTTGGAAGGCGCCTTGAAACTCAAAGAGGTGAGTTATTTGCATGCGGAGGCGTACGCGGCGGGCGAGCTCAAACACGGACCGATTGCGATGCTCGATCCAGAGATTCCGGTGATTGCGATTGCGACGGCGAGCGCGACGTTGGACAAAGTAATCAGCAATATGCAAGAAGTGCGCGCGCGGCGCGCGCCCGTGATTGCGCTGGCGACAGCTGGCGATGAGCAAATCGCGCAGCACGCCGATCACGTGATTTACATTCCGCGCGCGCCCGAATATTTTGCGCCGCTGGTGACGATGCCATCGCTGCAGCTCTTGGCGTATCATGTCGCCGTCGCGCGCGGCTGCGATGTGGACCAGCCGCGTAATTTGGCGAAAAGCGTAACGGTCGAGTGACGCGCGTCTGTCTATCGCGCGCGTCGGCGGCGCGTCCGCCGACGCGCGTTTTTTTATTCGCGCTTTATATTCTTCTGGTGATTACCCACATCTCGAAAATGCAGCGGACTTTCAGACCCCAAGGGTTTTCGAAAACCCTTGGGGTCTGAACAGACATCTTTTGCTTGACATCTTGTGAATTTTGGCTATAATTGCGCTTGTTGTGTATATCCCCCCCCATATGGGGTGGGGTAAGGAAAGCGGGCTCGCGGTCTCTAACGCGCAGGAGCAATAATAATGGCAGCCGACGAAAAGAAACGATTGGTGAATCGCGCGCGCTCAATTCAGGGGCATATGGGCGCGGTGACGCGTATGTTGGAGGAGGACGCGTATTGTATTGAGATTATCAAACAAACGCAGGCGATTGAAAAGGCGTTGGAAAAGTTGAACGCGTTAATTTTGGAACAGCATTTGAATCACTGCGTGACGACGGCGATTCGTTCCAACAAGTCCGCCGAACGCGAACGCGTGATTGGCGAATTGATGGATGTATTTCAAACGGCGCGCAAGAAATAGCAGATTGCGCCGCGTTTGTCGCAAATGGTTCGCGGATTGATTTTTGCGATGCGCGCGGTGTGAACACGCGAAATGGCTACTCTACAAATTGTTTTACCGATCAAAGGCATGACGTGCGCGAGCTGTGTCGCGCATGTGGAGCATGGCTTGCAGGATACGAACGGCGTCTCTAAAGCGGTGGTGAATCTGGCGACGGAACGCGCGACGGTGCAGTATGACCCGAACATGACCAACGTTCCGGATATGGTGTGGCATGTGCAGGATGCCGGTTACGATGTTATCACCGACAAGTTGGAATTACCGTTGAGCCAAGCGCCGCAGCCAGAGGCGGCGCAAACAGCGTTGCAAAATGTGCCGGGCGTTTTAAAAGCGCTGGTTACGCCTGAAAAAGCGAATGTCGAAATCGTTCCGGGCGCGGTGACGATTAGCGCGCTGCGCGCCGCGTTGGAAGGCGCGGGCGCGCAGCTCGCGTCAACCGGGCAGGGCGCGCAAGCGCTCGAGTTGGTGGACCGTGAGGCATTGGCGCGTCAGCGTGAATTGGCGAGCGAACAGCGCGATTTGATTATCGGACTGGCGTTTACGATTCCGTTATTTGTGTTTGCCATGTCGCGCGATTTGCTGCACGGCGTTTTGATGCGGCACGATATTTTGCCGTGGCTGTTTGAAAATCAATATGCTGATTGGGCGATGCTGTTGCTGGCGGCGCCCGTTTATTTTTATGTCGGACGCAACTATCATCGCGGCGCGCTCAAAGCGATTCAACATCGCGCGCCGAATATGGATGTGCTAATTTCGCTCGGCACGAGCGCGGCGTTCTGGTACAGCGTGGCGATTTTGGTCGCGAGCCAATTTAATTTTTATTTGGGCGATCACGTTTATTTTGAAACCGCCGCCGTCATCATTACGCTCATCAAGGTCGGCAAGTTCTTGGAAGCGCGCGCCAAAGGCAAAACGAGCGCGGCGATTAAACAACTGATGAACCTCGCGCCCAAGACCGCGCGCGTAGTGCGCGACGGCGCTGAAAGCGAAATCGCGGTGGATCAGGTGCGCGTCGGCGATGTGCTGCTTGTGCGACCAGGCGAACGTGTGCCGGTGGATGGCGTCGCGCTGAGCGGCACATCGAGCGTGGACGAATCTATGTTGACCGGCGAAAGCATTCCCGTCGAAAAACACGTTGGCGATAAAGTGTTGGGCGGCACGATGAATAAAACCGGCGCGTTCACGTTCGAGGCGCGCAAGGTGGGCAAGGAAACCGCGCTCGCGCAAATCGTCAAATTGGTTGAAGAGGCGCAGACGAGCAAAGCGCCGATTCAGAAATTGGCGGATCAAATCTCGGCGATTTTTGTGCCGGTCGTTTTAGTGATTGCGGCGGCGACGTTTATTCTCTGGTGGCTGTTGAATCCATCGCCCGCCGCGTTTACGATTGCGTTGAGCAACGCGATCGCGGTGTTGATTATCGCGTGTCCCTGCGCGTTGGGTTTGGCGACGCCGACCGCGATTATGGTTAGCACGGGCAAGGGCGCCGAATTGGGCGTGTTGATTCGCAGCGGCGAAGCGTTGGAATTGGCGGATAAAATCAATGCCATTATCTTGGACAAGACGGGGACGCTGACGCAGGGCAAACCGACGGTGACGGATGTGATTCTTGCGCCCGCGCTGCGCTTTGCCGGCGCGACTCTGACCGAAGCCGCAGGCGCGCCGCAAGCGCCGCGTTTGTCGCAGGATGAATTGCTCAAGCTTACGGCATCCGCTGAAAAATTTAGCGAGCATCCGTTGGGGCAGGCGATTGTGGAATATACGAACGCGCGCGGTTTGTTGATTCCGCCGGCGGTGGATTTCAAAGCGTTGGCGGGGCACGGCATTCGCGCGCGTGTGGATAGTCGTGATGTGATTATCGGCAATAGCAAATTGATGGTGGACGAAAAAATCAGCACGGCGACGTTGGACAAACTCGCGCGCAAACTCGCGGATGAGGGCAAGACGCCGATGTTTGTGGCGGTGGATGGGGCGGCGGCGGGTATCATCGCGGTCGCGGACACATTAAAACCGGAAGCGCATGACGCGGTGCAAACGCTAGAAAAAATGAAAATTGACGTGTATATGCTCACGGGCGACAATCAACGCACGGCGAGCGCCATCGCGAAACAAATCGGCATGACGAATTATTTTGCCGATGTGCTGCCCGAACACAAAGAGCAAAAGGTGCGCGAGCTGCAAACGCAGGGCAAACGCGTCGCGATGGTCGGCGATGGCATTAACGACGCGCCCGCGCTGGCGGCGGCGGATGTGGGCATCGCGTTAGGCACTGGCACGGATGTGGCGATGGAAGCGGCGGATGTGACGCTCATGCGCGGCGATTTGCGCGGCATTTTGACCGCGATTCAACTTGCGCGCGCGACCATTCGCACGATTTACGGTAATTATTTTTGGGCGTTCGCGTATAATGTATTGGGTATTCCGATTGCCGCCGGGTTGTTGTATCCGACCTTTGGGATTTTATTGAGCCCGGTGATTGCGGCGGCGGCAATGGCGTTTTCGAGTATTTTTGTGGTGACAAATAGTTTGCGTTTGCGAAATTTTCAAGCCAAACAGGTGTAGCGCAAGTTCATTCGCGCTGAAAACGAATGAACTCGTTGCTGCCAAAACTTTTTCGGGAGGAAAGATGCAATCTTCAACTCAACCCAACGCGGAACTTGCGCCGGGCGAACACATTGACCCGGTGTGCGGTATGACGGTCGAAGAAGGCGCCGACGCGATTACGTACGAGTATAACGGGACCAAGTATTATTTCTGCGGCAATGGCTGTCGGCGGTCATTTGAAAAAGACCCTGAAAAGTGGCTGCGCGACGGTCCGCAGGGTCACATGTAAAAATAATCGAAAAAATCCGTGACGGCAGCGTCACGGATTTTTTCAAGGTGGGGCAGCCCAAACCAGACGCGCGAGACGCGCATGCTATAATCCATGTAATGCGAATCGCGTTTGTCGGTCCGTTCGGTTTACGCCCCAAAGGCACGATGGCGGCGCGCGCGCTGCCATTGGCAAAAGCGCTCGTCGCGCGCGGGCATACCGTCGCGCTGTTTTTGCCGCCGTGGTCGCACGCGTCGGACGCGGGGCGCGTTTACGTTGACGCGGGCGTGCATATAGAAAATGTCGCGGTCGCGCCGCGCGCGTTCATTCCACTGCGCTTGCTGGCGCGCGTGCGCGCGTTTCAACCTGAGGTGACGCACGTATTTAAACCGAAAGCGTACGCGGGGCTGACGCAATGGCTATTGTGGCAAATGCGCCGCGGGGACGCGCGCCGCGCGCGGATTGTGTTGGATACGGACGATTGGGAAGGCGCGGGCGGTTGGAATGACCGCGAGAATTATACGTGGGCGCAGAAAAAATTTTTCGCGTGGCAAGAGCAGTGGGGCTTGAAGCACGCGGACGCGGTGACGGTGGCGAGCCGCGCGTTGGAAACGCTCGTGTGGAGTTTGGGCGTGCCGCGCGCGCGCGTGGTGTATCTGCCAAATGGCGTGAATCCGCTGCCGCCAAGCGCCTTGACGCGCGCGGCCGCGCGCGCGCAGTACGATTTGCAAGACGCGCGCGTGGTGTTGTTGTACACGCGTTTTTTTGAATACGATTTGACGCGCGTCGTAACGGTGTTGACGCGCGTGTTTACGGAATGGTCCGACGCGAAATTGCTGCTCGTCGGCAAAGGGTTGTTTGGCGAAGAAAAACAATTTTTGGAAATGGCGGCGGCGCGCGGTTGGCGCGAACGCGTGGTGGATGCGGGTTGGGTCGAGTCGTCGCAGCTGCGCGCGTTGTTCGCGGCGGCGGACGCGGCATTGTATCCGTTTGACGATACGCTCATCAATCGCTGCAAATGCCCGGTGAAACTGATTGATTTGCTCGCGGCGGGCGTGCCGGTTGTCAGCGAAGCGGTGGGTCAAGCGCGCGAATATATTGAGAACGATGTTTCCGGAATTTTGGTCACGCCGAATATGGCGGACGCGTTTGCGGAACAGTTGAGCGCGGTTTTGCGGGATACCGCACAGCGCGCGCGCTTGGGTCAAAACGCGGCGGAACGAATGGCGCGCGTCTACGCGTGGGAGCTCTTGGCGGAGCGCGCGGAGCGCGCGTATGCGGTTTAGGCGAAATCGTCTTCGAGTTCTTGCAGCGTTGGGACGTTCGCGTTTGTTTCGTCGCGCGGCAAGAGATAAATTTCGCCAAATAGATCGTCTTGCGCCACAAAAATCAACTTGCGTTTGAGCGATTCCAGAATCGCCAGGAATGTGACAATGATTTCGACGCGCGAGGTCGCTTCCGCCAAAAGCTCGGTAAACGGCACGCGCGTTTGTCGCGTCGTCAGTTCGCGGATACGCGCGATGCGATGATGAATCGAGATTTTTAACGGCTCGATGATGGCGCCGGTTGGCAGGGTTGGATTGTCTTTGAGACCGCGTTTGAGCGCGTTGAACAAGGTTTTGTAAGTCAGTCCCGCGATTTTGGTCGGATGCGTGACAGTGGGTTTGGGCGTGGGCGCGCGTCGCGGATAGACATGCACGTTTTGTTGTTCGCGCGCGCGCAGCTGCGTCGCAATCTGTTTGAACATTTTGTATTCGCGCAGCTGGCGCGCTAACGCTTCCGCCGAATCTTCGATTTCGGTTTCCGGTTCTTGTTCGACGCGCGGCAAGAGCGAGCGTGATTTGATGAGAATGAGTCGCGCCGCCAGCACGAGATAATCGGCGAGCGCGGACAATTCAATCAAGCCGGGTTTGCTGACGAATTCGAGATATTGGTCAGCGACCTGCGCGAGCGATACGCGCGTAATGTCGAGCTCGGCGCGTTCGATCATTTGCAAAAGCAAATCGAGGGGCCCTTCGAATTCGGGCAGGCGAATGGAATAATCTTCCATATGAGGCGCGATTATATTGGCGATGCAGCGGAATGACAAGGTGATGGCGTAAATGACGGATGTGATGATTGACGCGCAAAATGTGACGCGTGTGTACACGATTGGGGCGCGCATGTTGTACGCGTTGCGCGCGGTTTCGGCGCAAATCAGGCGCGGCGAATTTGTGGCGGTGGTCGGTCCGAGCGGCAGCGGCAAATCAACGCTGTTGAATCTGGTCGGCGGGATTGACAAGCCGACGAGCGGGCAGATGTGGGTGGACGGCGCGCGGATTGATACGTTGAGCGAAAACGCGTTGGCGAAATGGCGGCGCAATCATATCGGCATCGTCTTTCAATTTTTTCAACTTTTGCCGACGCTGACGGCGCTGGAAAATGTGACGCTGCCGATGGAACTGCGCGGCGATGCGGCGCGCGGGCGGCGTCCGCGCGCGCAAGCGATGTTGGAACGTGTTGGCTTGGGCGCGCGCATGGAGCAGCTGCCTTCGGAACTTTCGGGCGGCGAACAGCAGCGCGTGGCGCTGGCGCGCGCGTTAGTCAATGACCCGCCGATTTTGTTGGCGGATGAACCGACCGGCAATTTGGATACGGCGAACGCGGCAAGTATTATCGCGCTGTTGCGCGAATTGGCGGACGCGGGCAAGACGATTTTGTTGATTACGCACGAAGCCAATTTGGCGCGCGCGGCGCACCGTATAATTTTGATGCGCGATGGCGAAATCGTCGGCGAATAATTTTCGCTTTTTTAATTTTAGGTTTTCAAGCAAGTTTGAAAACCGTTGGCCAAGATATCGGAACCACGAAGGGATAAAGATGTTATTTCGGTTACAGGGCGTGCCGCTTGTAGATGTGGTCATTTATCTGTTGAGCGTGTTGGTGTTTTCATTGACCTTTCACGAGGCGAGTCACGCGTGGACGGCATTGAAATTGGGCGATGATACGCCGCAAAAGATGGGGCGCGTTTCGCTCAATCCATTGCGTCACCTCGATCCGATGGGTTCGTTGATGATGTTGTTTGTGGGCGTTGGGTGGGGCAAGCCGGTGCAAATTGACGCGACGAAATTACGCCCGAACGCCAAAATCGGCATGGCGCTCGTCGCGATTGCGGGACCGCTTTCCAATTTGTTTCTCGCCGCGCTGGGGGCGCTATTGTTGCGAACGCATTGGTTCACCTTTAATCCGCAAAGGGTCTTTAGTTTCGCCGGACAAAATCTTTATTTTTCGCCCGGCTATTTTCTCGAGACGTTCATCATTCTCAATTTAGCGCTGATGTTTTTTAATCTGATACCGCTCGCGCCGTTGGATGGTTCGCGTTTATGGCAGATTTTTTTGCCCGATAAATGGTATTGGGTGTACGCGCGCTACGAATTGATTGCGGCGCTTGGCGTCATGGGTTTGGTGTTGCTGGATATTTATTTCAACAACGGGCAGATTTTGTCCATGCTTTTGACCAGACCGATTTGCGGCGCGTGGCGCGTGCTGGTCGGTTTTGGCACGCCGGACATGTGTTTGCAGCTGCGCTAATTTGTGACGGATACCAATCCGCTTATAATTCGGTTTCATACTCTTGTACACAGGCGATTATGTATAAAACAAAAACATGCGGAGAATTGACCGCGCTGGATGCGGGTAAAACGGTGACGCTCGCGGGCTGGGTGCATCGCCGCCGCGACCATGGCGGTTTGATTTTTATTGATTTACGCGACCGCTTTGGTTTGACGCAAATTGTGTTTAACCCTCAAACTGCGCCCGACGCGCATCGCGTGGGCAGCGAGGCGCGGAACGAATATGTTTTGCAGGTGACGGGCCAAGTCGAAAAACGTCCGGCGGGTCAAGAGAATCCCAATCTCGCAACGGGCGAAATCGAAGTATATGTGACGGAGGCGCGAATTTTGAATGCCGCCAAGACGCCGCCGTTCGTAATCAACAAAAATGAAGACGTGGACGAAACGCTGCGCTTGACGTATCGCTATCTCGATTTGCGTCGCGAACGGTTACAGCAAAATTTGGCGCTGCGTCATCGAGTCATCAAATTTATGCGCGATTGGTTGGACGCGCGCGGTTTTATTGAAATCGAGACGCCGATGATTACAGCCAGCACGCCGGAAGGCGCGCGCGATTATCTGGTGCCGAGCCGAATGCAGCCGGGCAAATTTTACGCGCTGCCGCAATCGCCGCAGCAGTTCAAGCAGCTGCTGATGGTCGCGGGCTATGAACGTTATTTTCAAATCGCGCGTTGTATGCGCGATGAAGATTTGCGCGCCGACCGTCAACCCGAATTTACGCAGCTCGATTTGGAAATGGCGTTTGTGGAACAGGAAGACGTTTTAAATTTGGTCGAAGCGTTGTTCACCGATTTGATTCATGCGCTCGCGCCCGAACGCAAAATGGAAACGCCGTGGCCGCGGTTGACTTTTGACGAAGCGATGGCGCATTACGGGAGCGACAAACCCGATTTGCGTTTTGGCATGCGGTTGACCGATGTGAGCGACCTTGCCGCGCAATCGCAATTCGCGGTGTTCAAAAACGCGCTAGCTGCAGGCGGACAGGTCAAAGGCATTCGCATTCCAAGCTGCGCCGAATATTCGCGCCGCGAACTGGATGCGTTGATTGATTTGGTAAAAAGCAAGGGCGCGAAAGGCGCGGTTACGATTGCGCTTAAAGCGGATGGCGCGCATTCTTCGGCAAGTAAACACATGCCCGCGTCAGAGCAGCAGGCGTATATCGAACGTCTTGACGGGCAGACGGGCGATTTGCTTTTGTTTGTCGCGGACTCGGCTCGAGTTGTCGCGGAAGCGTTGGGCGCGCTGCGCAAAGAGATGGGGGCGCGCCTAAAACTCGCGGACGTGAACGCGCTCGCGTTCGCGTGGGTGATTGATTTTCCGATGTTTGAGTGGAACGCGGATGAAAAGCGTTGGGACGCCGCGCATCATCCCTTTACTTCGCCCAAACCGTCGGATATGCCGTTGCTTGATAGCGATCCGGGCGCGGTGCGCGCCAATAGTTACGATATGGTGTGCAACGGTTATGAATTGGCGAGCGGCAGTATCCGCATTCACAGCCGCGAATTGCAAGCCAAGATTTTTTCGCTATTGAAAATTGACGCGGCGCGGCAGCAGGCGCGTTTTGGTCACATGCTCGAAGCGTTTGAATTTGGCGCGCCGCCGCATGGCGGAATGGCGCCGGGGATTGACCGCTTTGTGGCGATTCTCTGCGGCGAGGACAATATTCGCGATGTGATCGCGTTTCCGAAAAATCAGCAAGCGCAAGATTTGATGATGCACGCGCCGAGCGAGGTGGACGCGGACCAACTGCGCCTTTTGCATTTGCAAATCGCGCCGCCGCCAGCGCAGTCCAAGATTTGACAAGCGGCGCGGATTCATTACAATCCGCAACAATTTACATTTGATTCAAGACGCGTGACGCACGCGGCGGTTTGACGCTTTTGATGTTTGAATCATTATTTGAATATCGAAACACAAATCGCGCGTTACCGTCACGCGAACGAATGGCAGCTTGATTATGCGTTTTTCATGCATCTGTAACGGGCGGGGACTGTAGGTTGCGCCGCGCCTTGCGTTAAAAAAATATTCCGCTCGACAGCGAGCGAATAACGGCTAACTACCGGCAGGCAGCAAACAGTACCCCGCGAATCCGATGGAACGACTTGGTCGTTGCACGTTTTCGTGTTGCCTGTCACTCCCGCGATCAAAGACGCGCGGTGGGTAGTTAGCCGTTTTGTTTTGTACCGCAATATTCCGTTGACACGATGAGGTGGCGCGGGGAAAAATCAAAATTATTCAGGAGTTTCTCATGTCCGAACAACAACGCAAGTTTGGTTTCAATACCCGTCAACTGCATGCCGGCGCGCAAGCGGACCCGACGACCAAAGCGCGCGCGGTCCCGATTTATCAAACGACTTCGTTTCAATTCAATGATACCGACCACGCGGCGCGTCTTTTTTCGCTGCAAGAATTCGGCAATATTTATACGCGCATCATGAATCCAACTACGGATGTGTTTGAACAGCGCGTCGCGAGTTTGGAAGGCGGCGTTGGCGGTCTCGCCGCGAGTTCGGGACACGGCGCGCAAGTGATGGCGATTCTTACGCTGTGCGGCGCGGGCGACCATATCGTTTCCGCTTCGACGCTGTATGGCGGCACCTATAATCAATTTGTCTATACCTTTCCGCGCATTGGCATTGAGGTGACGTTGGTTGATCCCACCGACCCGGAAAATTTTCGGCGCGCGCTGCGTCCAAACACAAAAATGATTTATGGCGAAACGTTGGGCAATCCGCGCATCAATATCTTTCCCTTTGAAGCGGTCGCCGCGATTGCGAACGAGGCGGGCATTCCACTGGTGATTGACAATACCTTTGCGTCGCCGTACCTGTGCCGCCCGCTCGAATGGGGCGCGAATATTGTCGTGCATTCGACGACCAAATTCATCGGCGGGCATGGCACTTCGATTGGCGGCATGATTGTGGACGGCGGTAATTTCAAGTGGGAGGGCAATCCGCGTTTCTCCAATTTCAATACGCCGGATGAGAGCTATCACGGTTTGGTGTATTCAACTTTGGGCAATCTCGCGTTTATTCTCAAGGCGCGCGTGCAGATTTTGCGCGATATCGGCGCGAATCAACAGCCGTTCAATTCGTGGCTTTTCATTCAGGGGCTCGAAACGCTTTCGCTGCGGATGGAACGGCATGTGGCGAACGCGCAGGCGGTGGCGGAATTCTTGGAAAAACATCCGCAAGTGTCGTGGGTCACGTATCCGGGCTTGCCGAGTCATCCCGATTACGCGCTGGCGCGAAAATATTTGCCCAAAGGCGCGGGCGCGATTCTCGGCTTTGGCGTCAAAGGCGGCGTGGAGGCGGGACGCGATTTTATCAACCGTTTGCAACTGTTCTCGCATCTGGCGAACGTGGGCGACGCGAAAAGTTTGGCGATTCATCCCGCTTCGACGACGCACAGTCAGCTCACCGCCGAACAACAGACCAGCGCCGGCGTGTCGCCCGATTTTGTGCGGCTCAGCATCGGCATCGAAGATATTGATGATATCTTGTGGGATTTGAATCAAGCGTTAAATTAGTCAACGCAGAGAATGTATGTTGCGGTTTGATGAAATTGGGCGCGCGGCAATGTCGCTGGCGCGCCCAACTACAAGCTCTTTTACGCGCGGCGCGTAACGCCCCAAACGTCACGCGCCTTGCGTCACTTTTGGTTATGCCAGTTAAAATTCCTGAAACATTGCCGGCGCGCAAAATCCTCGAAAGCGAGGGGATTTTTGTCATGGGCGAAGACCGCGCGCTGCAACAAGATATTCGCGCGCTGCAAGTGGCGATTTTGAATTTGATGCCGACTAAAATCGCGACTGAAACGCAGTTGCTGCGCTTGCTCGGCAATTCGCCGCTGCAAGTGGAAATTACGCTGCTGCGAACCGATTCGCATGCGTCGAAAAATACATCGCAGGAACATTTGCTCGCGCATTATCAGACGTTCGACCAAGTGCGCGACCGCAAATTTGACGGTTTGGTGATTACGGGCGCGCCAGTGGAGCAAATTCCTTTTGAGCAAGTGGATTATTGGCGCGAGCTGCAAGCTATTATGGATTGGGCCGAGACGAATGTATTTTCGACCTTTCATATTTGTTGGGGCGCGCAAGCCGGGTTGTATCACCGCTATGGGATTCCAAAATATCCATTGGACCGCAAAATGTTTGGCGTGTTTCCGCATCAAGTGTTGAGTCGCGGCGAAAAAATTTTGCGCGGTTTTGACGATGAATTTCTCGCGCCGCATTCGCGGCATACCGAAATTCGCGCGGACGATGTCGCGCGGGTCGCGGATTTGAAATTGCTCGCGGTATCTCAAGCCGCGGGCGTGTATATGGTCGCGTCCGCCGATGAACGAAATATTTATATCACCGGACATTCGGAATATGACCCGTTGACATTGAAAGCGGAATATGACCGCGATATATCCAAAGGGCTGCCGATTCAGGTGCCGATGAATTATTATCCGCACGATGATCCGACGCAGCCGCCGCAAGTGCGTTGGCGAGGTCACGCGAATTTGTTGTACACAAATTGGTTGAACTATCACGTGTATCAAGAGACGCCGTACGATGTCGAAGATATTCCAGTGAAAAAAATGTTTGCGCCGTTCGGCGTGTAGCGTCAGCGCGCAAGCGAGCCGCGCTTGCAAAATTTGGCGCGCATTTCGCCGAGGCGCGTCGCTTGACACGAAAATAGAATGTGCTAACATTTTGGCAGCCCTGCGGTGTACGTGATGTGAGTGTGGAGTTTGAGCCAACACGTTTCATACGGGAGCCGGTTTCCGCTGACAATGCTTGAGTCGCTTTCGAGCGGCGCAACTTTGGAAGGGTCTAGGTTACCCACACCTGCTTAAGCGGGTTCACAACCTAATCGCACACGGCGCAGTGGGGCGTTTTCGAAAATAAAAATCCGCCTTTTAGCGAGGCGGATTTTTTTGCGCGCGTGCGGCGGCGCGCCGCGCGTCAATGCGTTTTTGCAGATAGGGCATGAAATAACCGCGATATTTTTCCCACAATTCGGGAATTTGCCAATCGTCGCCTGTTACGCGTTTGCGACAATGCGGCGCGCCGCATTCACATTCGAATTCATCATACGCGCTGCCGTCGGTCATGGCGTAATCGAAACAGACTTGTTCGTTCGGCGCAATGTCGCGCATCGCCACGAGAATGATTTGACCTTGCATGCCCGCGTTGGGCGCGCACGAGTGATTGAAATAATCGGCATCGTCCGCGCTGATGCCGCCGAGATAAAAATCTTCTGCGACTTGGGTGGCGTAATGTTGAGCTTGTTCGGGCATCTCCGCGACTTGGGCGCGCGTCATGATTTCGCCGCCCCAAACAGAAAGGATTTCGCCCGCCGCGATGGGCGTGACCGCAAAGATGCCGCGCTGACCATTCGCCAAACGGCGCGCGACGCATTTGGGAGACAACCACGAATATTTGGAAATAGAATCGGTCATGTCAAGCTCCGTAAACGCGATACGCCTATTATACTGTGGCTGCCGCGCGCGCAAAAAAATGCCCTTGACAAACTTGACTGCGCTATGTTAAGCTTTTGTTATCAATTTAACGTTCTTGCGCTCACGCGCATTATGTGAGCGAACAATGTAAACAGGATCCGAAATGCGTAAAGAACGCGTCACCGACGATATTTATATTTTCCAGAGCGAAATGTATGCCCAAGTCACGGCGGGCGCGATTGTGACCGATGAAGGCACGATTGTGATTGACACCTTGCCGTTCCCGCGCGAGACGCGCGAAATGATTGATTTTTTGCGCGAGGTGGCCAAGAGCAAGCGCGGCATTCGCTATGTTATCAATACGCACTATCATGCCGACCACGTATACGGCAATTATCTTTTCACCGAAGCCGATATTATTTCGAGCGAACGCTGCCGCGAAATTTTACGCAAGTCAGGCGAAAAGAATTTGAATGAGGCGAAACAGTCCACGCCTGAATTGGCGGAGGTCACGCTGCGGCTGCCGAATCTGACGTTTCCGGACAAAATGACGTTTCATCTCGGCGACCGCGTGCTGCGCTTGATGCCGCTGCCGGGCCACACGTTGGATGGCGTCGGCATTTACATCGAAGGCGAAAAGATTTTGTACGCGGGCGACGCGGTGATGGCGTTGCCGCACATTTATTGGGGCGACCGCGAAGTTCTCATCAATACGCTAAATCAAATCAAAGAGATGAATGTCGAAAATATCGTGCAGGGGCATGGCGATGTTTTGCTCAAGGGCGAGATTGACGAATCGATTGACGCGCAAATCGCGTATCTAAATTGCATTTACGATCGCGTCAAAGCCAAAGTCGCCACGCGCACGAGCAAAGAAAAATTGGCGGATATTACGCTGGAATCGTGCGGCGGCACGCCGATTTTGCTCGATGGCGTCGTGCGTAAATTGCACAAGGACAATGTGCAGCGGATTTATCAAACGTTAACCGCCAAGCCGCGCAATTAAAAGCTTGTTCGCGTCGGCGCTGTGTAAACTTGACGAGTCGTTGTCTTGGGACGACTCGTTTTTTGTGCCGCGCGCGCTCATTCCACGCTAAAATTCAGGGAGCAAAAAAGATGGCTGCGAAAAAAATTCGCGTGATTTTATATGGGTTGGGTCCGATTGGCGCGGCGTGCGCGCGGGTCTTGGCGCTGCGGCCCGAGACCTATGTTTTTGTCGGCGCGGTTGATCTTGACCCCAACAAAGTTGGCAAAGATGTGGGCGAGGTGATTGGACTGCCAGAGAAAATTGGCGTTAAAATTTCAGACAAGCCCGGACGCGTGCTGGCGCGAGATGCGGAATTGACGCTGCACGCGACAGGTTCGTATTTGACGCAAGTGAAACCGCAGTTGGCGCAAATTATCAAGGCGGGCAAAAATATCGTTTCGACTTGCGAAGAATTATCAAACCCGTGGGTCCAAAATCCGCGTGATGCGGATGAATTGAACAAGCTGGCAAAGCAATATCGCGTCACCGTCGTCGGCACGGGCATCAATCCCGGTTACGCGATGGATACGCTGCCCGTCGCGCTAACGGCGGTGTGTCAAACGGTGACGCGCGTGCGCGTCAAACGCGTTGTGGATGCGTCGAAGCGACGGCGGCAGTTGCAACAAAAAATCGGCGCGGGCATGACGGTCGAAGCGTTCAACGCCGCGGCGGCGAAACGCGAAATTCGTCACGTGGGTTTGGCGGAATCGGTTGGCTTGGTCGCGCGCGGTCTAGGTTGGCAGCTGGATGAAATCATAGAGACGATAGAACCCATTGTCGCCACGCGGCGCATTGTGACCGACCATGTGACAGTCAAACCGCATTTTGTGACGGGCGTGCGACAATTCGGACGCGGCTTGTATGCGGGCAATGACAAGGTGATTTTGGAATTGGAGATGGCGGTGGACGCGCCCGAAGCGTATGACGAAGCTTGGATTGAAGGCACGCCGAATTTACATTCATTGGTCAAAGGCATTCACGGCGATATTTCCACCGCGGCGGTTGTGGGCAATGCGGCGCGGCGCGTGGTCGAGGCAAAACCGGGCTTGTTGACGATGGTGGATTTGCCTGTTGTCAGCGCGCGTTAAAGCGGATTCCTAATTCGTATGTGGGCAAAAGACCTTTCGAGTTTTCGGAAACCCGAAAGGTTTGCCCGCCAATCAAAGTGGAATTCGCTCTAGTGCAAAATACAGACATGCGTTATCATCGCGGTATCACGATTCTCGAAGTCGGCGACGAACTTCCAAACCCGCGTTTTGGCCCAACGGACGAACCCGTTGCAATCGGTTCGGAACTCTCTCCGACATTGATGTTGACAGGTTACCGCAAAGGTTTGTTCGCGTGGTCGGCGAATCCCGTAACGTGGTGGTCGCCCGATCCGCGCGCGATTATTCCGCTCGATAAACTGCGTATATCAAAACGGCTCGCGCGCAAAATCAAAACGCGTCCTTTTGAAATAAAAATTGACTGTGCTTTTAGCGCGGTGGTTGCCGGCTGCGCGCAGCCGCGTCATGCGGGCGATGGGGTTTGGATTTCGCGCCCGTTTCGGCGCGCGTTCGCGGGATTGCATGAATTGGGACACGCGCACAGCGTTGAATGTTGGTTGAATGAAAAACTAGTCGGCGGAATTTTTGGCGTGGCGGTCAATGGTCTTTTTTCCGCCGAGTCAATGTTTCACACCGCAACAGACGCGTCCAAAGTCGCGCTGTTCGTTTTGGTAGAAACGTTACGCGCGAATAATTTTCAACTGCTCGATATTCAAATCTTGACGCCGCACACCGCCTCATTGGGCGCGCATGAAATTTCTCGTTTGGAGTATTTGAATCGGCTAGAGCGCGCGGTCCAAACGCAAACGAGCTGGAATGTATTGTCGCGTAGTGAATAAGCGAGTGTCCCATCGCGCCATTGCCGAATACATAGGCACGGCTTTTGGCGCCTGCGCGCGCAGGCGCAATCGCGGGAACGTCCGCAGGAGCGTTTCGTGTATTTGTTGGCGCGAATTGGATTCGCCTACAAACTGACCCCCAATGTGAACTACACTCCTTGCGTGCGCGCGATTTGACATGCGTTCATGTGCTACATATACTTGTGAAATTGGCGATGACGGAAACGAGTAAGCGTTCTGGATTGTTTTAGCGAGCGCGGTGACGCCAGGGCGTCAATCGGTGCAAGCCGCGCAACAGAGGAGCGCCGAAAATCCTTCCCGAGCTTTTCATTGAAAGCGCACACGCGCAAGTAGGTTGAAACGGCATCGTTCCCCGTTAACGGAACGCGGATATGTTTGTATCCGATAAAGTGGGTGATGTTTTGTAACATCATCAACGCGGGTGGTACCGCGGGAGAATTCGCAAGTTTTTTCTGAATGACCTCTCGTCCCGATTTCGGGCGAGAGGTTTTTGTTTCAAGGACGTTCTACCATGACCGAGCTGCTTTATCATTCTGACGCGTATTTGCGAGAATTTGATGCGACCGTCGCTGCGGTTGACGCGGAACGCGTCGCGTTGGACCGCACCGCGTTGTATGCGCGCAGCGGCGGACAGCCGAGCGATTTTGGAATTCTGATGGGGAATGGCGTGACGTTCCGCGTGCTGGATTCCAAAAAGCAAGGCGACCAAGTGTGGCATCAACTCGACAGCGCGGGGTTGGAAGCGGGCGACACGTTGCGCGGCGCGGTGGATTGGGTCCGCCGTTACAAGTTGATGCGTACGCATACGGCGCTGCATATTTTGTGCGGCGTCATCTTTCGCGATTATGGCGCGTCGGTGACGGGCGGCGATATGGAGCCGTTGGCGGCGCGCATGGATTTTGAGTTTGACCGCATGAGCGCTGAATTCGCGCACGAGGTTGAAGAGCGCATCAATGCCGAAGTCGCCGCCGCGCGCGATGTGCGCGTGAAAATTTTGCCGCGCGCCAAAGCGTTTGAAATTCCCGATTTGATTCGGACGAAAATAAATTTATTGCCGGCAGGCATCGAACAAGTGCGCGTGGTGGAGATTGTTGGCTTGGATTTGCAAGCGGATGGCGGAACGCATGTGGCGAACACGCGTGAAGTGGGGACGATTCGTGTGGTGGGACACGAGAGCAAAGGGAAAATTAACAAGCGGTTGAGGATAGAGATTGGAGACTAGAGACGGGAGAAGTGAGACGAGAAATTCAGACTGAATATTTTCAATCCCCAATCTTCAATCTCCAATCTCCACTTTCTCATTCCACCTCGACACAATTTCGTCCGTTGGCTTTGGCGCGATAGAGCGCGGCATCGGCGCGTTCCAAGAGTGACTGGGTTGTGTCACGCGGATAATACGCGGTTACGCCAAAACTTGATGTGATGCGGATGCCTTGATGAAACGCGCGATTTTTGATTTGTTGGCGCAAATAATCGGCTTTTAGACGGCCCGAGGCTAAATCGCTTTCGGGCATGATGAGAATAAATTCTTCGCCGCCCCAACGCGCGAACAGGTCGGAACGGCGAATATGTTGCTGCGTAAAATTTGTAAAGTCGCGCAAGATTGCGTCGCCGGCGGGATGCCCAAAACGGTCATTGACCTGCTTGAAATTGTCCAAATCGAAAAGGATGACGCTAAAGATTTTTTGATAACGTTCGGCGCGTTCTAATTCGGCGGATAATATGCTATAACCGCGCATACGATTGGGCAAGCCGGTCAAGAAATCGGTCTGCGAACTGTGTTCTTGCGCGCGCGCCATTTGATAAACAAATAGCACAACCAGCCCGTTCGCTAAACTCAGCGCTAAAATATCGTGCGCGGCAGACATTTCGATGGGGAGACTGTGCCATACGATACTGAATGCGCCAAAAACAGCGATGCCCGCCATAATGAGAGCTAGGCGTAAAGCGGTCAGCGCGCGAAACGTGAAAAAGCATCCAACATCCAAAACGACGAGCCAGAGCATCCATGGCGCCACGCACTCTAGCAGACTTGGCTCTTGACGCTGCGGCAACATGCGGAGAGTGTAATTGGTCATCAAGGCGACGATATACAGCGCGGCAAAGAGATACAAGCACAGTAACAAGAGTTCTTGATGCTGAACATGACGCCACAAGAGAATGGCGGCTGTGACAAGCGTTAGCAGCATGACCGCGTTGAGGGCAAAGTCTACGCGGTCCATTGCGAATGTCGCGGCAAAAACAAGGTTGAGAAATAAAAATCCCGCGCCCAACGACATCATCGCGATAAAAATGTGGCGTTTGGGTCGTGGGACCGAGTTGGTAAGTTGAAACCAAGAGACCATGCTCTCGACAAACGAGCTAGATTGGCGTTTTAGCATTGCGCTTGCTCCAAAAAATTATCGCGCCTACAAGCTAGAATATTTAGACAAAGCATCGAACATGCTTGATGAATAGATTATAAACCAATTTGAACGATTTGAGCGATACAAAAATGCAATATTTTTTTTGCGCCGATTGCGGCGCGCGACTGGAGCAGGGCGTCGCGTTTGCGCCGCAGCGCTGCGCGCGTTGTCACACTTGGCATTATCACAATTCTAAACCGTGCGCGTGCGCGCTGGTCATGCAAAACGGACGCGTGCTGCTCGCGCGGCGCGCGGTCGAACCGCGCCAAGGATTTTGGGATGTTCCGGGCGGCTTTCTCGAAGCGGGGGAACATCCGGAGGATGGCGCGCGCCGCGAACTTTTAGAAGAAACGGGCTTGACGGTTCGTTTGACAGGTTTATTGGGAATCTATATGGATTCGTATGGCGCGGACGGCGCGCCAATGGTAATCATGTATTATCTTGCCGAAGCGATTGGCGGCGCATTGCGCGCGATGGATGATGTCGCCGCGTTGGAATGGCGCGCGCTGGATGATTTGCCAAACGAGTTTGCCTTTGAGCATCAACTGCGCGTGATGCAAGATCTGAAAAAATCGAGCGACATCTAAAAGACAATTCGCAAGCTGCAACGTCGAGGTGACATATGCCTTTTCAAGAAGTCAAAGCCCAAGTAGATTTTTCCGCGCAAGAGCGCGCGATTCTCGAATTTTGGCGCGAGTCGCAAGCGTTTGAACAAACGCGTACGTTACACAAGGGCGAAGAAAAATGGTCGTTTATTGACGGACCCATCACCGCGAACAATCCGATGGGCGCGCATCACGGCTGGGGACGCTCGTACAAAGATTTGTACAGCCGCTTTTGGACGATGCGCGGGCGCGAATTGCGCTATCAAAACGGCTTTGATTGTCAGGGACTTTGGGTTGAGGTCGAAGTTGAAAAAGCGCTCGGTTTCAAATCCAAAAAAGACATCGAAGCATTCGGGCTCGCGGAATTTGTGAGCAAGTGCAAAGAGCGCGTGCTGCGCTACGCGGGTGTCCAGACTGACCAATCCATTCGGCTTGGTTATTGGATGGACTGGAACGATTCGGGCGAGTTGAACGCGCTCGCAGACAAACTCGTGACAAATTCGCAAGAGGTGATTACGGTTCAAGGACCCGAGGGACCCGTCACCGATACTGTTGAACAAATCGTCGGACGACTTGGCTTGCCCGAACTCGGCGGCAGCTATTTCACGTTCTCGAACGAAAACAATTACATGATTTGGACGTTCCTCAAAAAATGTTGGGAGAACGATTGGCTCTATCGCGGCGCGGATGTGATGCCGTGGTGCCCGCGCTGCGCGACCGGCATCAGCCAACACGAAATCGTCACCGACGGTTACGCGGAACTCTCGCATCAAGGTGTCACGTTGAAATTTCCGTTACGCGGACGCGACAAAGAATCATTGCTCGTTTGGACAACGACGCCGTGGACATTGACAAGCAACGTCGCGGCGGCAGTTGGTCCCGAACTCACGTATGTTCAAGTGAAACAAGGCGACGAAACATTTTTCTTGAGCAAAGGCACGACGCACATGCTTCAAGGAAAATATGAGGTGGTGCGCGAGTTCAAGGGCGCGGAGATGGAAGGGTGGACGTATGACGGACCCTTTGATGAATTGCCTGCGGAAAACGAAATCGGCGGCAACACCGAACTGCGCGAACTTGTGCGAGATGTAAATGTTTCTGCCAAGGACGCGCACCGCGTCATTCTTTGGGATGAGGTGAGCGAAGCCGAAGGCACAGGCATTGTGCATATTGCGCCCGGTTGCGGCGCAGAAGATTACAAGTTGGGCAGACAACTGCATTTGCCGCTCGTCGCGCCGTTGGACGATGAAGGCGTTTTCGTTGATGGTTTCGATTGGTTGAGCGGTAAACAAGTGACAACGCTGCCGTTCACCGATTTCCCAAATGGTGTTGTGCAGGATTCCGTCGCCGACGCGATTTTAGAAAATTTGCGCGCGAAAAATTTATTGTATCGCGTCGAAGCGTATCCGCATCGTTACCCGATTTGTTGGCGCTGCAAAACGCCGCTCGTCTATCGTCTCGTGGACGAATGGTTTATCAGCATGGAAGAGCTGCGCGGCAAAATGATGGAGGTAACGGAACAAATCAAATGGATTCCATCATTCGGACTCGACCGCGAACTCGATTGGCTCAAGAACATGCACGATTGGATGATTTCCAAAAAACGCTATTACGGTCTCGCGCTGCCAATCTGGCTGTGCGATGATTGTCACGCCTATAAAGTGGTGGGTGATGAAAAAGAATTAAAGGACCTCGCGGTGGAAGGTTGGGAAACATTTCAAGGGCACACGCCGCATCGTCCGTACATTGACGCGGTGAAATTGAAATGCGACGCGTGCGGCGGCAAAATGACGCGCGTGGACGAAGTGGGCAATCCGTGGCTCGACGCGGGCATCGTTCCTTTCAGCACGCTGCAATATCGCGCCAACCGCGAATACTGGCGCAAATGGTATCCCGCCGATTGGATTAGCGAATCGTTTCCCGGACAATTTCGCAACTGGTTCTATTCATTGCTCGCAATGGCGACAGTGATTGATAACTCGCCGCCGTTCTTGGAGAATTTTGGCTACGCGACCTTGCTCGCCGAAGACGGCAAGCCCATGCACAAAAGTTCGGGCAACATGATTGAATTCAATCAAGCCGCCGACATCATGGGCGTTGACGTGATGCGTTGGCTCTACGCCAATCATCGCCCCGAAGCGAATCTCTTGTTCGGCTATCATCGCGCGGACAAAGTGCGAAGACGTTTTCTCATTCCCTTGTGGAATGTGTACAACTTTTTCGTTTCCTATGCGCTGCTCGACGATTGGCAACCGTCGCAAGACAATTTCGATCCCAAGTTTCCCGAAGGCGCGACGCCCCAATCGGAAAATGTTCTCGACCAATGGATTCTCGCGCGCTTGAATCAAATCGTGGCAGCTGTGACAGAGGCGTTAGAACAATCCGATTCGCTCACGGCAACCGACGCGGTGGAAGCGTTTCTCGACGATTTGTCGAATTGGTACGTGCGGCGTTCGCGCCGCCGCTTTTGGCGCGGGCAACTCGACGCCGACAAAAATTCTGCGTATGCGACGCTCTATCACGTTCTCGTCAAACTCGGACGGCTCATCGCGCCGATTACGCCATTCGTCACCGAAGTCATGTACCAAAACTTGGTACGCAACGCGCACGCCAACGCGTTCGAGTCCGTTCACATGACGTATTATCCGCAAGCGGACGCGTCAACCCAAAACAAAGCGTTACTTTCGCAAATGAAACTTGCGCGCACCATCGCGTCCCTTGGTTTGTCCGCGCGCGGCAATTCCAATCTGAAAGTGCGTCAGCCGCTCGCCCGCGCGCTCGCGTTTGTGGGCTTGCATCAAACGGCATTGAGCGACGAACTGGTCGAAATCGTCAAGGACGAATTGAACGTGCAAGAGCTCGTGCTGACGCAGCAAGAAGGCGATATCGTCAAATATAAAATTTTGCCGGATAACAAATTGCTCGGACCCAAATTCGGCAAAAAATTTCCCGCGCTGCGCCTGGCGCTGAACGCGCAGAATGCGTCGGAAATCGCGCGGCGCGTCGGCGCGGGTGAAAATGTATCGCTTGAGGTGGAAGGCGAAACATTCGACATTGCGCCCAACGAACTACTCGTGCAAACCCAAGCGGCGGAAGGTCTAGCCGTCGCGAGCGACGAAGGCATCACGGTCGCGATTGACACCGCGCTCACGCCCGAACTTGTGCAAGAAGGTCTCGCGCGTGAATTTGTGCGCGCCGTGCAAACGATGCGTAAAGACGCGGGCTTTGACATTCAAGACCGCATCATGACGCGTTACGAAACGGACAGCGCGAAACTACAAACGATGCTGAACGTGTTTGGCGAATATATCCAGCGCGAAACGTTGACGACGGATTTGCGCGCGGGCGCGGGCGACGCCGCTTTTGTCGTGAACGCTATCCAAATTGAAGACGCGCCGCTAAAAATCGCGATCAAGCGCGTATGAGGCGGCTGCTTGAAATCATAGCGCGAGGCAGCGCTTGTGTAGAGTAGGATTATGGAAACCGCGCGTGACGCGCGTGGATTCCATAATCCTACGCGCATGTGAGGAGTGCATGCGATTATGCCAACTGATTTTCAAACTCGATTTGAACGTTATGCTGAACTTGCCGTCAAAGCGTGGCTGAATGTGCAGCGCGGTCAACGGCTGGCGCTCGTCGCGCCGTTAGAAGCCGCGCCGCTGGCGCGCGTGATTTCTAAATACGCTTATCTGAACGGCTCGCCGTTCGTGCAATTTTTGTGGAATGATTCCGAAGCCGCGCGCATTCGGTTTGAATTCGCGCCGCGCGATTCGTGGAAAGAATATCCGGAAGAGTTTGCGCTCTTGGCGCAGCGCGCTTTGGAACGCGGCGACGCGTTGTTATCCATCACCGCGCAAGACCCCGATGTGTTGCGCGGGCTGGACTTGGAATTTGTTTCGCGCGCGCAAAAAGTGGCGGCGGAAAAAAATAAACCGGTGCAGGATGCCGTGCGCCGCAATCAAGTCAACTGGTTAGGCATTGGCATGCCCGTGCCGGCATGGGCCAAGCGCGTCTTTCCCGCGCTGTCAGAGCAAGACGCCGTCGCGCGTTTATGGGACGCGATTTTTTACGTGTGTCGCGTGGATGAGCCGGATCCGGTGGCCGCATGGCGCGCGCACGCCGCAGACTTGGGCGCGCGGCGCGCGATTTTGAATCAAAAGCAATATACGGCGCTGCATTTCTATGGCGGCGAAACGGATTTGACCGTCGGTTTGCCGCAAGGACATGTGTGGGTTGGCGTGACCGATACGACGCCGGGCGGCATTACTTTTGTCGCCAATGCGCCAACGGAAGAAATTTTTACGTTGCCGCATCGCGAACGCGTGGATGGCGTTGTCACGAGTTCTAAACCGCTGTCCGTGCGCGGCAATGTCATTGAAAAATTTGTCCTGACTTTTCAAGGCGGTCGGGTGGTGCAAATCCGCGCGAACCAACATCGCGACGTTTTAGAAAAATTGCTCATGACGGATGACGGCGCGGCGCGCTTGGGCGAAGTGGCGTTGGTGCCGCATAGCAGCCCCGTCTCGAAACTGGGTCTGTTCTTTTACAATCCGCTGTTTGATGAAAATGCGGCGAGTCATTTGGCGCTCGGCTCGTGTTATGCCCAATGTCTGCAAGGCGGCGTTGAAATGTCGGACCAGGAATTGACGGCGCACGGCGCGAATGATTCATTGGTGCATCTCGATTTTATGGTGGGCTCGGACCAAATCAATGTGGATGGCATTGGCGCCGACGATACGCGCGAGCCAGTGATGCGCGCGGGCGAGTGGGCTTTCGCGACATAGAGCGCGCCATTTTACCGCGTTGTCAATAGGACTTGTGTTCGTGATAAATTACACATCCGAAAGTTTGTTCCGCTTGATAGAACAGATGTTTTGGTGTAAAATGGGTGTTGTGTCAGAACGGTTCTCGCATGGGAACGATCTGGCGCGCCACATCGTCTTACAATCAATTCCTCATTCGGATGTCTCCGTTGGAGTGGAGATTCGCTCCACCGTTTGCCCCGTCTGCGATGAGTGATGCGATTGAAGGAGGTACGATGCACAGTACGAAAGAAACTCGGCAGGGACGCCGTAGCTCTCGACTCGGAGTGCGCCGTCAAGTGCGCGTGGTCTCTCACAAGACCAAACAAACGCTGGAACATGTCGCGCAAGCGGCGCCGATGCAGCAAATGCACGCGACCGCCGCGTTGATGGCGGAAAATGCGCAAGCGGTACTTCAAAAGTTGCTTGTGGAAATGCAGCGCCTGAAAACCGAAATCGCGGAACATGCGCGTCGCGCGCAAGACCGCTCCACATCCGGCAATGACATTGGCGATGACGGCAACGAAATCGAACAAGTCAGCAAAAATCTGGCGCTCAAAAAACACCTCGAACGTCTCCTCGCGCAAATCGAAGCGGCGGTGCGCCGCATCGAACAAGGCGTATATGGGTTGTGCGAACGCTGCGGGCAAGCGATTCATCCCGAGCGTTTGGAAGCCCTGCCTTATGCTACAACGTGTCTCGGCTGCGCGCGTCTTGCCGCATAAGATCTAAACCAAATAACTGAACGTGGGCTGCCGCTTGCGGGAGCCATCGGCGGATTCTCTATCCGCGCTGCTAATTCTGACGAAATGACAACGGGCGACCAAGTCGCCCGTTTTGCATTCGTACGCGGTTCGGTTAAGATAATCGTATCTTGATTCAAAGGCGAGGACAGCTCTGGAAACTCAAATGCAATCGGGCGCGGGTTTAAAATTAAAACCCGGCGCGTTAGTGGTCGGCGTGGTCGCCATTATTATTTTGGCGCTGGACCAATTGACCAAATATTTGGTAGTGCAAAATATCGGCATGGGTAATGCTTGGCATCCCATTCCGACATTAGATTTTTTGCGTATCGTCGGGACGTACAATACCGGCACCGCGTGCGGTTATTTTCCGCAGCTCAGCATCGTCTTTACCTTTGCGCCATTTCTTATTCTGGCGGCGGTGATTTGGTTCTATCGCTCTCAAACCAAACCGAGTTGGTTGTTGAGTCTGGCGATTGGGTTGATTATCGGCGGCGCGGTGGGTAATCTGCTTGACCGTTTACGCATGGGCTATGTCGTAGATTTTGTCCAAGTCGGAACCTTTCCCATTTTCAATGTCGCGGATGCCGCTGTTTCGACGGCGGTGGTTCTGATGCTCTTGTGGTCGCTGCGCGAAGAATCGCACGCGTCGCAAACCGCATCGGCGGCGGGCGATAGCGCCGCCGCATCCAAATTCTCTTGGAAACTTGGCGCCGCGTTTATCGGCGTATTATTGGCTTTGGCGGCGCTGACCTATTTTGTCTGCGTGTTGATTCCCGCCAATTTCTTGCGTTAAACCGAATTCGATGGAACCGTTGAATTTTCCAACCGAGTTAATTGTCCCTGCCGAAGCGCACGGCGCGCGTCTCGATAAATTCGTCAGCGCGCAGCGCAGTGATTTATCGCGCGCGTTTGTGCAAACATTGATTGGCGCGGGCCATATCCAAGTTGGCGGCGCTGCGCGCAAACCGAATTATGCGGTCAAGACAGGTGAAAGCATTGTCCTAAATATCCCGCCGCCGACAAAAACCGCGCTCGCGGCGGAGGACATCGCGCTTGATCTTTTATATGAGGACGACGCGCTCCTCGTTGTCAACAAGCCCGCCGGGATGGTCGCGCATCCGGCCGTTGGGCATCCCAGCGGAACGTTGGCAAACGCGGTTTTGGAACATGCGCCCGAAATGGTGACCGGCAATGCGGAACGTCCCGGGATCGCGCATCGCCTTGACCGTGATACGAGCGGCATAATGCTCGTCGCAAAAACAGACGCGGCGCTGCGCGCGCTGCAAGCGCAATTCGCCGCGCGGCGTGTGCATAAAACGTATCTCGCGCTGGCGCACGGCGACGTGCGGACGCCCGAAGGAAAAATTGATGCGCCGCTTGGACGCGACCCGCATGACCGCAAGAAAATGGCGATTGTGACTTGTGGCCGCGCGCGAGATGCCATCACAATATTTCGCGTCTTGGCGCGCAACGCCAAATATTCGCTCTTGCAAATTGAACCCGAGACCGGGCGCACGCATCAGATTCGCGTGCATCTCGCCTTTCTCAAGCATCCGGTGGTCGCCGATGCCGTGTACGGCAAACGCAAAAATGATTTGGGTTTGACGCGTCAATTCTTGCACGCGTGGCGCATCGCGTTCGCGCATCCTGTCACCGGCGAGGCGTGCGCCTTTCAAGTCGCGCCGCCGGCCGATTTACAAAACGCATTGCGACAGGCTGGGTTTGACGCAGAACAGTTTCTGGTGTAAAAGTTCGGATTGGCTATGAAAAAAGTGTTGATTGTGGACGATGATCCGATGGTGCGCCAATTAACGCGGATGGCTCTGGCGGAGCAATACACTTGCCTTGAAGCGGCCGATGCCGAGGGCGCGTACAATTTACTGGACCACGAGCAACCTGATTTGATTGTGTTGGATTGGGTTCTGCCCGGCTTGAGCGGTCCAAATTTTTTTAAACGCTTGCAGCGCGATCGCCAACTCGGACAGATTCCGGTGATTATTGTTTCCGCGCGCGGCGAAGAAGCGGTTCGCAAAACGGCGACTGAACTGGGCGTCTCGGGTTACTTGCCCAAACCTTTTAATGTGCGCGCATTGCGTGAATTGGTCGCCAAAATCGTGAATCAGGCAGACGCTAGCGCGCAATCTAATGTGGCATAGCCCGGTTTACGATTTAGTCTGGCGCGGCGCCGCGAGAATTTACAAGCAAAATAAAAAAGCGTGACAGTTAATTCAACTGTCACGCTTTTTGTTTGTCTGACTAGAATGCGCTTGGCCCAAAAGCCATTCGGCGGCGCGCATCAGATTATCAAAAATCGCGGGTGGGGCGAGCTGCGCGTGTTGAATTTCTTGGAGCGCGTGCGCGCCGCGTCCTGTTTGAACGAGCAGCGGCGTTACACCCGCGCGGCGCGCGGCGCGCACATCGTCAATCCAATCGCCGACAAAAAAAGAGCGCGCCAAATCAATGTTCAATTCCGCGCTGCCGCGCAGCAACATCCCCGGCGCGGGTTTGCGACATTCACAGCCATCCGTCGGCGCGTGCGGGCAATAATAGATACGGTCGAGGCGTCCGCCCGCGTCGGCAATCGCGCGCCGCATCCGCGCGTGAATTTCTTCCACCGCCGCGCGCGTCATTTGGCCGCGTCCAATGCCGGATTGATTCGAAACGACGACGAGGAGAAAATCAGTTTGCGCCAGCTGCGCGAGCGCCGTCAAGGCGTCGGTTTCAAACACAAATTCTTGCCATGCCATGACATAGGGCGAACGATTGACGTTGATAACGCCATCGCGGTCGAGAAAAATCGCGCGTCTAGAGTCCATTCGTCCAAAGAAAATCGCGCATCGCAAATCGGTCGCAATGCGCGATTAAGATTGTTATGCGCTTTCTGAATTGTGAGCGGACGATTCCGATGCGCCGCCGTTAGCCGCGCCTTTGCGGCGCGCGCCCTTGCGTGTACGCGGCTTGGGCGACGCAAAGAATGTATTCAATGCCGGTTTGCCCCTGAAACGGCGCGGGCTGGCAGCCAATGCCAAGAGAGCCGTGCGCGCAAATTGCGCCGCATCCAGCGTGGTCGGCAGTCCGGGTTCCTCGCGCATCTGCGCGAGCTCACCGAGCGCGTTTTCGGCGTTACCTTCCAACGCCGCGATGATCAACCTGACTGCGCGTAGAAAATCGGCGGATACGCGGCGATTCTCCACGTCCGCATTTGCTCGCGCGCGCGTCTGTTTCAAGCTTCGACGGAACGCGCGGGTATCATCCGAGTTTAACGCGGCGATGGTCAACTGCGCCTGCGCGCCAAGTTCCCATTCGTCCGAGCGTCCCATTCCTGTTTCGGCTTGTAATTTCGCTTCACCAACGCGTCCCAACGCGAGCAGCGTATTGCCTAGTTGCAACTGCGCGGCGACATTATTCGGGTCTGCCGCAATCGCTTGCGTCAAAAAGCGTTCCGCCAAATCGAGCTCTTGCGTCTCGGCTGCCGCCAACGCGCGCGCGTACAAACTGCGCGCAGTTTCGGTCGCGCTGCCGAATGCTTGCGCGATGGCGAGCGCGGCTTGCGCAAAGAGCTCGGCTTCGGGCGCGTTTTGCATTTCCAATTTCAAGCGCGCAATATCGTTCAAGATGCGCGCCTCGCCCAGCGGCGCGTGGATTTCGCGTTGAATCTCGATCGCTTCTTGCAGCTGCGCTAACGCGTCATCCCATTCACGCCGCGATTGCGCCAGTGTCCCCAAACGTTCGTAGCAACTGCCCAGCCACGCGCGGTCATCTTGCGCCAGCGCGAGTTCGAACGCTTCGTCATAACACGTTTGCGCGATGTCACGGTCAGGAATATTTAGCGCGGCGTCGCCTTGCCGCAGCGCGAATTCGATGTGCGCCGCGACGGTGGTGTCCGCTGGCAATGTTTGCCGCGCGCGCGCAAAATATGTCGCCGCGTCTTGCCAATGCGCTTGCTGTTGCGCCAGCTCGGCAAGTTTCAACCACAACGCGCTGAGCGCTGATGCGTCCGGCGCGGTCTCTGCGATTTCGAGCGCGGACCGATACGCGCGCTCGGCGTCTGCATTTTCATCCAATGCTAGATGCGCCGCGCCAACGCGTTGATATAATTCAGCGCGCGTTTGCGGAGGCGCAGACGCGTCCGTCAACGTCAACGCGGTTTCGTTATAGGCGAGCGCGGCGCGCCAATCGCCGCGCTGCGCCGCGACGATGCCCAGTTGCGTCGCCGCGTTAGCTTGTTGTACGGCATCGTCTTGGGCGAGCGCCAGCGCGTATGCCTCCGCGTACGCGTCTTGCGCGGCTTGCCACTCTTCACGCCGCGCATAAAGCTGCCCCAACCGAAATTGTAAAGCTTGCGCTTGCTGCGACTGCCCGAGCTCTTGCGTGAGCGGGAGCGCGCGCGTGTAATATGCCAACGCTTCGGCGTCCGCGTCGCGTCCTTCCGCCAAAGAACCCAAACGCGTCAACAAACGCGCCGCGCGTTCAGCGTCGTTCGCCTCTTTTGCCGCGCGCAACGCTTGCTGCCAAGTTTGCGCCGCGGCGTCGGTTTGCTCCAACTGCATTTGCAGCGCGCCGATACGCTCGAATAATTCGGGTTGCGCGGTCGCGTTGCCCAACGCGTTGTATTTGTCCAATGCCTGCGTGCTCAAATCCAGCGCGCGCGGATATTCGCGCAACTGCTGCGCGCCCAAGCCCAGATTGGATAACAAGATGGCTTCGCTCTCCGCGTCCTGAAATTCGCGCGCAAATCCCAACGCGCGCGTGTACGCCGCCTCGGCTTGGCGCCAATCACTCATCGCGCGCGACGCGTCGCCAATGTTGTTCATGACGATGCCTTGCGCGCTGCGCCAAACGGCATCTTGGACGGCATCGCGCTCTAATTGTTCAAACACCTCGACGGCATCACGATAATAGCGTAACGCCTTGTCCCATGCTTTGTCTTCCGCCGCCATCAAGCCGAGCGCGTTGAGCAGCTCGCCTTCGTCAGCCCGATTATCATTTTCACGCGCGAGCGCGAGCGCCTGCTCGAGCGTGTCTTGTTCTTGCGCGCGCGCGCCGCGGCGCGCGGCAGCAAGATTCGCTTCGATGGCGGTTGTGTCTTGGTCCGCGCTCGCGAACATCACCCGCGCCTCTTGATAATAATCGAGCGCGCCTTCCCAATCGTTTTGGGCTTGGCGCACCTGCCCCAACAAAGTGTACAACTCGGCGGCGCGCGCCGCGTCGTCTTGCTCTTGATTCAAAGCGAGCGCGTGGCGGTACGCCGTTTCGGCTTCGAGCCAATGCGCGCGCTGGCGCTCTACATCGCCAATGTTGGCAAGCGCGCTGATTTCGGCGGCGGGAATTTCTTGCGCCTGAAAACCTAAACGCGCGGCTTGATATTGTTCCAGCGCGTCGTCATAGCGCCCCTGCGCTTCCAAGGTGACGCCCAGTTGATTTTGCATTTGGGCTTGGAATACGCGCTCGTCCGCTTCAATATACAACGCGAGCGCCTGCCGATAGGCTTGTTCCGCGCCCGGCATGTCGCCGGCATCCATCGCGGTATCGCCATCGAACGTAGCGAGTTGCGCGGCATGACGTTTCGCGCGGCGCACCGCCAATTCCATGCTGCGATAGATTTCAATTTTCGCCGCGCGCGCGTCGTGTTTATTGTAACAAGTCAACGCGCGGTCATACCAAGTCAACGCGCCATCCCAATCTTCCGCATCGGCGCGCGTTAACCCGAGCCGATGCAGCATGTTGCCTTCGGCGAGCGGAATATTTGTCGCGCGATATAGATCGCGCGCGGCTTGGTACGCGTCGCTGGCTTGCGCGAATTGCTCCGCCGCGCGGTGCATGTCGCCGAGACGCGCCCATGTATCCGCTTGCGCGCGCGGCTCTTCCATCTCTTGTTCCACATCGAGCGCGTGATGATATTCGGTTGCGGCAATGTCCCATTCCGCTTGCGCCTCCGCGAGCGAACCGAGATGTTTGTACAACTCGGCGAGTGTTGATAGGTCGCCTTGTTCTTGCGCGATGTCGAGCGCGCTGCGATATGTCTCCGCCGCCAGTCCCAATTCACCGGCGTGTTGTTGCTGCTGTCCGATATGTCCGAGAATTTCCGCTTGCTGTGTCAAGACTTGGCGCCGCGTTTCGGGCGCGTCCGTTGCGTCAAGGCGCGCGAGCGCCAGCGTGTTGGCATCCGCCGCGTCGTGCCACGCTTCTTGCGCGACGGCAATTTGCGCGAGCTTGTGCCAATTTTTGCCTGCGGCGCCGCGCGCTTCCAACGCGTCTTGCATTTCGGCGGCGCGTTGATATGCCGCGCGCGCGTCATCCCATTTGCGCGCGTCGAGCGCTTGCGCGCCGATATGTTCCAAAACTTGCGCGTGCAAAGCAAACAATTCGCCGCGCGGCGCGCGCTCTATCTGCCAATGCGTTTGCGCGTTGTCGAACGCGTCGGCAGCCGCAGCCCACTGTTCCTGCGCCGCCAAAGCGCGCCCTAGCCCGAGATAGGTTTCGCCGAGCGCGTCTGACGCTTGACTCGCTTGACGCAGCAGCAGCGCGCGGCGATAACTATTTTCGGCGTCGGCGTACATTTCGCGGGCGATTTGATGTTGCGCCATCGTATCGAGAATATTCGCTTGACGCGCGGAAACATCGCGCCACAAATCCATCGCTTCAAGCGACGCGTATTGACGCGCGGCTTGCGCGTAATATTCCACCGCTTGCCCGAGCTGCGTCGCGCTCGCGATGTCGCCCAACGTTTCCAAAATTTGGGCGCGCAGCAGCGGATTATTGGAACGTTCCGCGTACGGCATCGCTTCGACAAGCCAATTTTGCGCGCGTTCTTTTTGGTTGTCGTCTAAATCCGCGCGCGCGTTGGCGAGCAGACAATTCGCGAGAGCTTGATTGGTTTCATGCGCGCGCAGCGCGTTGCCAGCGCGCTCATCAAACGCGAGCGCGCCGCGATAGCTCGCTTGCGCTTCCGCGTATTTTTCTTGCGCCGCCAACGCATGTCCGAGCGCGAGCGAGACATCCGCCGCTTGATCCAAGTTATTCGAGGCGAGCGCCATTTTTAACGCGCGTTCCAATGACGTTTGCGCGCCGCGAAAATCTCCTTGCGCCAGTGTCTGTTTGCCTTGTTGCTGCAGCGTAAACGCAAGGTGTCCGAGAATGCGATCGCGCAGTTGGATTTCATTTTCATCCAACGCCGCCAGCGCCGCGTTGTAATGTTCCAACGCTTCGGCGTATTGTTCTTGCGCGGCATCCGCGCGCGCGAGGCGATACCATATTGTCGCAGCGCGGTCAGCGCGGCCGGTGAGCTTGTCCAATGCGAGCGCGCTGACGTATGCGGCATCCGCGGCTTGCCAGTTGCCTTCGCCGTAATTTAAATCGCCGAGCTCAAGATAACACGTCGCGGTTTTATCTTGGCTAAAATTGACTTGGGCTGTGTCCGCTTGCGCTTGATACAACGCGGTGGCGGCAGTGAAATGCGAAATAGCATCTTGCCAATGTTGCTGCGTCACGCCAATCTCGCCGAGCGCGACGTGCAGGCGCGCCTGCGCGTGTGGTGGCGTGTCAGTGAGCGCCAACGCTTGTGAATATTCCACGCGCGCGGCTTCAAAGTTCTCTAGTCGCAAATGCGCGTCGCCGAGCGATTCGATAATTTCCGACTGAATGGGCGCGTCCAGCTCGCGCGCCAGCGTATACGCGGCTTGCTGCGCGTCCAACGCCGCGTGCCAATTCGCTTGCGCGCTATGCGCTAATCCGAGTTGGTGCAGCGCAACCGCGCGTTCATAAGGGCGTTCCAGCCGCGCGTACAATTCGCTTGCTTTTTCATACGCGGTTTGCGTGGCGAGCAGGTTCTGCGCGTCCATTTCCGCGGCGCCGAGACGCTGCCATACGGCGGCTTGCCGTGATTCGAGTTCATGACGTTCCGTATCTGCCTGGGCATCAACGGTTTGCAGCGCGGCGTCGTAATAGCCGAGCGCGCTCTGCCAAGCATTTTGCGCGGCGGCGGCATCGCCCATGTTTCCAAGATACGTTGTTGTTGCGGCCGCGTCACCCAGCTGCTTGGCGTCGCTCAACGCTTGAGCGTAATTAGCGCGTGCTGTCGCCCAATCCTCTTGCTGCGCGGCGGAATCGCCCGCGGCTTGCCATGCTTGCATTTTCTGACGCACGAGTTCGGCATGCCGCGCGTCGGCGTCGCCAACCAAAGCGAGGGCGTCGGCGTACAGCGCGGTGGCTTGTGTCCAATCGGCTTGCGCGGCGGCGATTTGGGCGCGGGCGATTTGGATTTCGCCTTGTGCCGCTGTGTCGTCCAACTCTTGGGATAATGCCAGACTATCGCGATAAGCGATTTCGGCGTCCTGCCATTGTTCGCTTTGACGCGCCGCCTCGCCTTGCGCGCGTGTATGGTCGCGCTGCGCGGTCTTGCGCGCGCGCGTGATGCGCTCAATCTCGGCTCCAATTTCGGCGACGCGTCCCGTGTCTTGCGGTTCAGGCAATAACGTGACGCTTTGATTATAGTTGTCTAGCGCGGTTTGCCAGTCATTTTGTATGGCGGCGAGCTGTCCTAGCGCATAATGCGCTTTGGCTTGGTGGTTTGTATCGCCGAACTCGCGCGCGAGGTCAAGCGCGTGACGATACGTTTGCGCGCTGTCATCCCATGCTTCTTGCGCGCGCAAGGTTTGCGCGTGTTCGATGGTCAGCGCGATCAAATCTTGTTGGCGCGCGTGCGTCGCTGTCGTATCATTGAATTCATGCGCGAGGTCAAGCGCGTGACGATACGTTTGCGCGCTGT
>JAJTXZ010000049.1 GCA_021463195.1 Anaerolineae bacterium | reverse complement strand
CCAATCTGCGATCAGTTTGGAAATTTTCGCGCTGAACCATTCTTCGCCCCGCGCCGCCGCGTGGACCGCTTCCACAATTCGCTCCGGCGCTTCTTCTTTCAGCAAATATCCAATTGCATCTGCCTCCAGCATCCCGCGCACATATCGTTCCTCCGCGAACGAACTCAGCGCCAGCACGCGCGTCGGCACGCCGCGTCGTTTGATTTCGGCAGCGACCTCGATGCCCTCCAAGCCCGGTAACTGACAATCAATCACCGCAACATCGGGACGCAAGAGTTCAATTTGCGCGAGCGCGTCATAGCCATCACCGCTTTCGCCAATGACGCGAATGTCAGCGCATTGTTCCAAGAGTACGCGCAAGCCCACGCGGAGGGGCGGATGGTCGTCGGCGAGAAAAACGCGGATGGTCATCGGAGAGGGCGTGAGGGAGAGATGGAGAGACTAGAGACTGGAGACTGACGACTGATGACTGATGACTGACAACTGATCACTGATCACTAACAACTGATGACTGACAACCGATAACTGATCACTAACAACTGATAACTGATATCTGATGACTGACAACTGATCACTGCTCACCGGTCTTTCATCGAATCCCCAACCCACTCCCGCACGTCAACATCGCGCCCGTGCGGTCAATGATACAGCCCTGCACGTTCACGGCGTTTTGATAGCCGCTCGGAATACTAACGGTGATGTTGGCGAATTGCTGCGTGTAGGGAATCGCGCCGATATTGCTGCTGCCTACCACTTGGCCAAAATTGTTAAAAGCGGTGATTTGAATTTGTCCCGGCGCGTTAGTATTGTCATAAAAATATTGCGCCGGCACATTAATCGCGCCAAAACCCGCTTGCTGCGCGGGGGATAAAGTGATGTTGTTGCGCTGCGGCGGCGGCGTCGGCGTGGGCGGCGGCGCATTGCTCACATAGACGGTGGCGACGGAATCTACGCGCTGTCCGCGGCACAACGCGGTGAGAATGTACGTTGTGGTGACGTTGGGCGACAAGGTGGTTTGTCCCGGCGCGGTGACGGAACTGCTGCCTGCCGGAGTTTGCAGCCGAATTTGGTCGGCGTTATTGACCGCGCCCCAAACCAAGGTGGTGGATTGACCCGCGCGAATGTTTGGCGGACTGGCGAAAAAGTTTGTGATTTGCGGCGTGCCATTGCAGCCCGTTTGCGGTACGACAATGACCGCATCCATTTGCTGCCCAAAGTTATATCCGTTCGGCGCGCGCAGCTGCCAAACGCTGCGATATGTGCCGGGCTGCTGTGGCGCGACCATATTGACGCTGATATTGGAAGATTGCCCCGGCGCGATTTGCGGAATCGGCGCCGGCGATTGCGCGCCCAATGGCGTATTGTTGATGTTGGCGATGCGATACGTGTTAATCCAAATGCACGTGCCGCTGTTCAAAACTTGCCAAGTTTTTTGAAAAGACGCGCCGGGCTGCACTTGGGAATTATCCGGAATCGTCACATCGTTTAGCGTCGTCGAACCGGCGATGCACGGATTGGGCGTATTGGTTGGACTGGCTGAACCGCCGACATTGACCGAGATGGATGCTTGACCGGTGACGCCTTGCGAAGTAGTGGCGCGCACGACAATATTGTGATAACCCGGCGTAGTCGTCCACGCTTGAACAGAAGCAAAAGGAGATTGCGGAATGCCATTCGGCGGTTGACTCGTCGCGATATACGCATTGTCCACAAAAAGTTGGACGAACGAGATACCGCCTGCGCCGCTAGCGACCGAAGAAACGCCAATCATTTGGCCTGGGGTCAAATTCATGCCGTTGGTCGGATTCTGAATCGTGACCTGCGTGTCGCCAAATTGCGGCGGCGGCGCGGCGCGGACCGCCGCGGGCGGAATGATCGCAGCGAACAGTCCAAATGCGCCGAGCAGCAGGAAAAGCAAGAGTCGTTTCACAGCGTCTCCATCTGGTTGAGGATAATCTGATTATCTATCAAACGCGCGCAGATGGCAATGGGGGTTTTCTGAGGCTTGGCGAATTTTCAGACCCCAAGGGTTTTCGAAAACCCTTGGGGTCTGAAAATTCGAGCAAGCCCCAGTGGTTTTTTATTATGGCAGCCAATCTGTCGGGATCGTATCGGCAGCGTCGGATGTGACCGCGCGCGAATTCCCCCCCCCCTCATTGACAAAATAAGCATTCCAATTTCCGTTCCACTGCGCGAGTAAAATACGATTGTTTGCCCAAGTGACGGGCTGCGCGCCGTGATTGCTGTCGGCAGACGCGTTGAATAAAAGGCGTTGGTCAGCGCCGCTGGCGTTCATCACATATACGCGCCAATTCTGGCGCTTGCTCAAATCGCGCGCCGCCCAGGCGATTTGCGCGCCATCGGACGACCACACCGGCGCGGCGTTGATAAAATCATTATTGGTGAGTTGCTGCGCGTCCTGCCCATTCACGCCCACCACAAAAATATTGGGATACAACGGCGCGCCTGGCGTTTCGACGCGCGCGACCGCCGCGTAAGCAATGCGTCCGCCATCGGGCGACCAACGCGGCATGGGCGAATATTCGCGCGTCGCGCCAGTCGCGGACGATAATTTGACGAGCGCTTTCGCGTTGCCGCCGTTCGCGTCCATGGTCCACAATTCCGGCGCGCCCGCGCGCGGCGTTCGCGTAAATACAATGCGCCGTCCGTCGGGCGACCAATCGGGGTCTGTGTCGTTAAACGCGCCGCCGGCGCGCGCGGAAAGGTCGGTGACATTGCGCCCATCAAAATCCATCAAGAAAATATGATTCACCAGATTGGGCGAGGTGGCGACCGCGCGATAAAACGCAATGCGCTCGCCGTCGGGAGCATAACGCGCGCCGAACGCATTGCCGCTGTGCGTCAGTTGGCGCCGCGCGACGCCATTTTCGCCCAGCGCGTAAATGTCATACGCGCCGTCGCGATTGGAAGAGACCAATACGCTGCCGCCGCTCGGCGCGTTCGGCGCGCGAGTGGGGCGCGGAACCGCCGTGGGCCCTGGCGTAGGCGTTGGCGGCGCTTGCGCGATTTGCAAAGACGCGGGCGAACTTGTCAGCGCGAGAAATTCGCCGCTGACCCAACCGCGCTGTCCTGAATCGGTCGGATAAATAATTTGGTACCACGTTTCATCTCCCGTTTTCGCAACCACGAGAACACGCGTGGTGTCGGGAACGCGCGCGAGAACTTCGTAATTTGTCCCCGGCCCAGCGCGCATTCGCAGCGGGTCGCCTTCGGTTTTGACAGTAGCAAAGAGCGCGCCGACTGGCGGTTTCGGCGCATTCAAACCGATGGGCAGCGTATTGATATCGCGCTGCGGCGCGACCACTTCGCCAAAAATCCAACCGACCTTTCCGGACGCTTCAGGATATTCAATCGAAAACCATTTGTTGTCATCGGTGCGCGAGAGCAGCGCCACTTGCGTTTGCGCTTGCAAGCGTCCGAGAATGCGCGCGGTTGTATTCGGTTGTTCGCGCACGCGCAGCGTATCGGTGACGATGGCGGCGATGGGCGCAAAGGTTGGCGAAGGCGTGACGCGCGGCGTGAGAGTTGGAAAAGGGGTGCGCGTATTACGGCGAGTTGCGGTTGGCGTTACCGCGGGCGTCGGGGTGGGCGTCACTTGACACGCGGCGAGCCAAGTCAAAATGAATCCCAAAACTAGAATGACGCTCCAAGAAAGGTTGGGTCGGTGAAACACGAATTGTTTTCGTGACAAGCGCGTGATGACGCGTCGGGCGCGCGTTCAAACGGGGAAATTAAAAAGCGCTATCCAATGCGCGCAAGAGAACCTGACGCCATTGTCAAGTTCTCTTGCGTCAATTTTACGTTATGGCGCAATCGCCATTTTGGCATAGACCCACAGGTCGGGATGCACTTGCGAGTCAATCACCAGACGCGCGTCCGTGCCGTTGACGCGAATGGCGAAAATCGCCCAACCTTTGCCGCCTTGATCGGTGCGATAGAATAACCATTGTCCGTCGCTCGACCAAATGGGCATGCCGTGCGTGCCGACGTCGGTAGTCACTTGCGCGCGTCCGGAACCGTCCGCGTTGACAACCCAAATTTGCGTGTGACCTTTGTCGTCCGGCGCCTGGAACGCGATTTGTCCGCCGCTGGGCGACCACGCGCCCGCCGTCCCGGTGGTGACAATATTTGGATTGTTCGGATCGCCTTCAAACGCGTTCAGCGTCAAAACGGAACCGCAGTCGGCGCCGCCTTTGCAGCCGTCGAACAAAACATTGGTCCCCGGCGCGGGCTGCCACGCGGGACGCCAGCCGTCCGCAATCACAATCGGCGCATTATCAGGTCCGACGCCGATGCGGAGAATTTGGCTCGTCAAACGATTGCTCGGCACAACGTTATAGGCGATATGATTGCCGTCCGGCGACCAAGTGGGATAACCTGCCGCGGATTCTTCGGTCACAGTTCCAAGAAATTGACCTGTTGCTGAAGCGAGTCCAATGCCGAGACCGCCGGTATCGCGTCGCATGCGATAAGCGATGCGGCTGCCATCGGGCGAAAGCGCGGGTTCGCTGCCACCCGCAATCAGTTGTGTCAAGCCGGTGCCGTCAGCGCGGACGCGATAAATATTGAATCCGCCATTTTCAAAGGAATCGAAAATAATGCTGCCGGGCGGCGCGCCACCGGCTGGCGGCGGCGTGGTTCCTGGCGCAGTGGCGGTGGCTTGGACGGTCTCGGTGATGACCGCTGTAGCCTGCGCTTCGACCGTTTCGGTCACAACGGCTGTGGGCTGCGCTTCGACCGTGTTCGTCACGATGGCTGTGGGCTGCGCTTCGGTTGTGGTCGTCGCGACTACGGTGGTAGTGACTTGGGTGGATACGGTGGGTTGAATGGCGACTTGGGTCGCCGCGACAGTTGGCGACACAGCGGCGATGGTTGTCAACGCGTCAAGGTTCGCGGTAGTTTCGATGCGTTCGGCGATAACCCATGCGGTGGATTTTTCGCCCAATGGATAATTGATTTGCAGCCACGCTTTATCTTCGGTGCGTCCAAGCAGTGTGACAATGTCATCCTTTTTTAGCACGCCCAAAAGTTTCGCTTTAATCGTGGGCTGTTCACGTACATTGAGCGTGGATTTAACCATACCCGTGATCGGCGGCGGCGTCGCGGTTGGCGCGGTAGTGTTCGTTGGCACAGCGGTGGGTTCGGTGGTCGCGGTAGGTTCAGGTGTATTGGTTGGCGCTTCGGTCGGAATCGCGGTCGGCGGTTCCGGAGTAGCCGTTGGCGTAGGTTCAGCCGCGCAGCCAATCAAAATGGCGCTTAGAATGAGCAATAGCGCGAGGATGCGGTACATGAAGAGTTCCTCCCTTTCGATTATAAAAGCAAGCGTATCGGATCATACGAGGCGCGGGCAAACGTACGCGTCTTGCGCCTGCCGATTCGCGAGTATATGGTCTTTCAAAAAGCATGTCAACTTGTCGGCGGTTGCGGGGTGTGCGTCAAAGTTTTGGGAATCACATCAAGCGATTAGAAATCGCGGCAACCAGAACACAAGTCTGCGGCGAATCAAGAATATTCGCAATCGCAGACTAGCGGGAACGTCCGCAGGGACGTTTCGTGTATTTGTTGCGAGCGAATTCGATTCGCCCAAAATCGTGACGCACACCCGCGGTTGCGCGCGCTGGCATTGCAGCGTATGTTACGCGGACTGTTATTTCGAACGGCTGCGAAAAATATTTAACCTGCCGCGCTCAAGCCAATCGAAAACGGACAGGGATGCGTTTCCCTGTCCGTTTTGGTTACTTGCCAAATCGAATTGTCCGATTCCAACTGGGGTTGAGCTGGGACGGCTATGGCACTTGGATCCGTTTGACATCGGACCAGACGCTGGAACCGTCGGCGTGAACGATTTCGATTTTGTAAAAATAGGTCTTGGCAGATTTTACGCGCTTGTCTCCAAATTTATATTTGGCGCCGATAGGGTTGCCGATGTTTTTGGCAGTCACCAAGGCGGCATTCAGTTTTTTGAACTCGCCCTGCTTGGAATCGGCGCGCCAAATGTTAAAGCCCTTGAGATTGAGTTCGTTCGCAGTCTGCCACACGACGCGTACTTTATTGGCGCGCGTCAGTTTCGCGCGGACGCTGCTCAATTCCACCGCCGTCGGTTGACGCAGACTGATTCGGCCATAGCCATAGCGATTGTTGGAAGTGGCGCTCTCGGGGGCGTCAGTCTGAAGATTGAGCAAATTATTTCCGCCGCACGCGCCGCCGTCCGCCTTGTAGAGCACTTGGCTTTTGAGCGAACCCACCACCTGGTCAAGTGTCATCGTGGGTTCTCGCGACCACATCACCGCCGCCATGCCTGCCACATGCGGCGCAGCGGCAGAAGTGCCAAAAAAGCCGCCGCCGTTATTGGCAAAATTGGTGCCGTCATTGGCGCCATACGTTTCGCCGCTCACGCCGTCGGGGGCGACCACATCCGGTTTGTTGACGGTTGCGCCCGGATTGCCGCCGCCGGCAGCATTGCGCGGACCGAGACTGCTGAACGTCTCCAAGCCATAGAGCGGGCTCGTGCTGTCCTCATTCCAAAACGTCGCGCCAACGGTAACGGAACTATCGCCATCGGAAGGGATGAGCAGACTGTTGCACTCGTTCACATACCAAAAACTATTCGCCGCGCCCTGACCATCCTTAAAATTATTAAAGGTGTGCAGCTGCATCCAGTGTCCGAAAGTGTTGGGACACTCACCGCTGCCCTCCCAACGCTGAATGGTGATGGCATAGTTATAAGGACCGCCGGCAGGAACCGTATAGATGAGCGCTTCGGTAGGTGGGACTGCACCGTTTCTACATTGATTTCCGTTTGTTCTAGTAATATAGTTCCAACCTGACCCGGTCCATCTGTACAAAAATATGTCGTAATCAATAAAGTTCTGATTTCCGGTGCGCGCGGCGTCCCAATCGTTCCATTCTAAATAAATTCTGAGCGTCGTGCCAGAGGAAATGTTCCATACACTACCCGAAGTTGGACCTATCCCTTGAACGATGCCCGCGCCAAAGGTGAGATAGTCGCCATTTCTGTATTGGACCGCCGTTCCCGACCAGTGCGCTTTTTGATTGTTACCCGACGAATTCGCCCAAAAGATGCCGGCGTTTTTGGCGTTGTCAACGATGGTGTTCACCGAACCTGTCCCGTCATACGGTCCGGCGTTCACCCAGCCGATGGACATGGAAACCACTTTGGTGCCGCTGACGTTGTTGAGCAAGTCATTGACGGCATTGCCGAACTCGACTTCGGTGCCAAAGGCGTAGAGATATTGAGTCGCGCCGGGCGCCATATCGTACGTAATTTCGGCGCAGGCAGTCCCATGCTCCATATTGGGTGTATCCGGGGTAAAACTGTACGCCGCGTTGAAATCTTTGAGGACTGCTCCGGCGGGCAGGTCGCCCGTTCCTTCACGCGCCGCCCAACCAGTAAAGCCAAAATCGAAAACGGCGAGATTGACTCCGCTGCCAGTGTATCCGGCAGTGTGCCAAGTATCGGTGTTGGTCAGATTGACGCCTTGGCTCGTCTGCGCTCCAACCAGCGGGCTCAAATTTTTGGTTTTTCCGGGCGGCAATTCAGAGGGCGCGGCGGGATACGGCAAGCGCACGTAACGAACGCCCGAAATTTTGGTCAACGCTTCTAGCGCCTCAATCGGCGCCAACACCTGCACCCAATTTTGGTACGCGGTTTCATACATCGCGCCCGTCGCCGCAATCGCCTGCGCTAACGCGGGACGAATGACGATGGCAGGCGCGTGTTGAATCTGCGCGGTTTTGCCGTCGGGCAGTTGGACGGTTTCAATCCTTGGCCCGTCGGCGGGATGGGCATCCGGACTGACAGCCATTTCCAAGATGACGCGGATGCGATTGTTGGCGAGGTCAACGTTGCGGTCTTGGACATACGCGCTCAATTTTGTCTGGTCGCCGACTTGACGCGCGACGACGAGCTGCGCCAACTCGTCTTGCAAACCGGGAGTGGAGGATTTTTGTGGCGGAATGAGCGCGGGAACGGATTGCGCCGCCTCGGGGATTTCTTGCGCGGTGGTTGCGATAAAATTGGATAGAGGCGCGGGACCTTGAGAATTTACCATTATCGGCAGACCCAAGCCGATGACTGCCGCGAGCGCGGCGAGCAAAATGACGATGGGTTTGTAATTCACGAGACCATCCTTGAAAATAAATCCTCGTTCCCCCACTTAATGGGCGAGCGAGGATGTTCCATATTGTTGGCGCGCTGTCGCGCGCGAGAGATTCTTGAAAGCAATCATCCGGTCAAAAAATAGTTAGACCTCATTATAAGGTGATTTAGGCGCGAGGCAATAGGAATTTTTGCTGGTGATTACCCACATCTCGAAAACGCAGCGGATTTCCAGACCCTAAAGGTTTTCGAAAACCCTTAGGGTCTGGAAATCCGGGCAATCACCAGGAATTTTCGCTGGGGGGTAGGACAAGATGGAATCCGCTTTAGATGCGATTGCCGTAGCGCAAGAATTGAAATTATTGACAATGCTTCAGACGCAGTTTAGAATGCGAAATCGTGCCACAGATTAGTTGGCGCCACGAGTCATGCGACAGAGAACGTTTCACCAAATTCCGCGCGCACGGAACGCGCGGGCAGTGTCTTGCTCTTGACAATCAGCCAACACTTTGCCCGCCAGCGTGGTGAGTCACGTTCTTTTTTTTTGCAAGTCGCGTTCACATTATCTCTAGCGGGCGATTACCCGGATTTTCAGACCCTAAGGATTTTCAGCAACCCGTAGGGTTTGAAAATCCGCTGCGATTGCAAAGTTGTCCGATCCCAGCATAGCCAATGGAAGAAAAATTAAAACGGATTCTAGCGCCGGTTGAGGGCGCGCCGACGGATGAAGAGGGCGTCGCGCTGGCATGCGCGCTTGCGAAAAAAGACAAAGCCGAAGTGCTGCTGCTGTATGTGATTGAAGTGCGCCGCAACTTGCCGATTGACGCGGAATTGAGCGCGGAAGTGGAAAAAGGCGAGCGCGTTTTGAATCAGGCGCTCGAATTTGCCCACAAGATTGGTTGCAATATTCAAACCGATCTGCTGCAAGCGCGCGAAGCGGGTCCCGCGATTGTCAATGAAGCGGTAGAGCGCGAGACGCAGTTGATTGTAATGGGCGTGCCATATCAAGAACAGTTCGGCGATTATCGTGTCGAGCCGCGCGCGCAATTTGTGTTGGAACATGCGCTCTGTCGTGTCATCTTGAGTCGCGAGCCATTGACGCGCGCGGTTGGCGCTAGGTCCCAGCCCCGCGCGTAAAATTTTTGAAAAAGTTGGACCGTCCACCAAGACCTTTTGGGTTTTCGAAAACTCGAAAGGTCTGATTATTCAAAACCTTTTCTGACGAGCTGTCGCCACGCGCGTAAAATGTGCCGCATGAAAAATTTTTTTGAATTTCATTGTCGCGCGTCAACAGACATGCTATAATCGCGCGAATGAGGAAACTGAAATGAAACTGATTATTTTGGGCTGCGGACGCGTGGGCGTGCGGCTCGCGCATACCATGCACAGCGCGGGCCATGAAGTGACGATTGTGGACCGCAATCGCGACGCGTTCACTAAATTGGGCGCGGATTATGGCGGGAAAATGATTTTGGGTACCGGCATTGACCAAGATGTTTTACGCAAAGCCGGCATCGAACAGGCGGACGCTTTTGTGGCGGTCACCAATGGCGACAATACCAACGCGATGGCGGCGCAAATCGCCAAACACATTTTTGGCGTGCCGCGCGTCGTCGCGCGTTTGTACGACCCGGTGCGCGAAGAGACGTATCGCTTGTTGGGGTTGGAAACGGTTTGCGCCACTGTGATGGGCGCCGACAAAATTCGTGACCTGGTGCTAGCCTGACGCTTGCGACGCGCAGTTTGCGCTGTTACTGAAATCGGAAAGTAGAGCTTGAATGTATATCATCATTGTTGGCGGCGGCAAAGTGGGCTATTACCTGACCAAGCATTTGCTCGCGGCGGGTCACGAAGTCGCCGTCATTGAAAAGAATCCCAAAAAAGTCGAAAACATCATCAATGATTTGGGCGGCATCGCGATTTTGGGCGACGGCTCGGACGCGGGTCCCATGTCCGAAGCCGGCATGAATCGCGCCGAAATTGTCATTGCCGCGACGGGCGACGATGAAGACAATCTCATCGTATGCCAAATGGCGAAAATAAAATTTGGCGTCAAACGCACGATTGCGCGCATCAATAATCCAAAGAACGAACGCATCTTTAGCGTGTTGGGCATTGACACCACCGTTTCTTATGTGGACGCGTTGGTCGCGCAAATCGAGCGCGGCATTCCCGCGCATTCGCTGATTCATCTCTTGACGCTGCGCGATGTGGGCGTTTCGTTTGTGGAAAAACAGGTGCCGCCCGACTCACCGGTGATTGGGGTGATGATGAGCGACCTCAATCTGCCCGAACAATTTCTGATCGCGCTAATCATTCGCGAAGGCAAGGCGCTCATTCCCAAAGGCACCTCGTCATTGCAAGCTGGCGATGATGTCGTCGCCGTGACCGACGCGGAGAATGCGGGCATCCTCGATCTGCTCTTTCGCGGCGAGCTAGTCAAGCCGCATTGAACGTGTTTCTCCGCGCCGGATTCGATGTGCTGATAAATATTTTCCGCGCAGAATTGCTTGACTCCACGCTCAAGCGGGTGGAGCCAAGCCCCACAGAGGTTGGTGCCGCCACATGAAAAAATTCAAGATCGCATTGCTCTATTCGCTCCAAGCCAATGCGCCGCAGGAAGCGACCGATGACGATACGCCCTGGGATAGATGGAACGAGCTCGATTCCGAAAAAAGCGTCGCCGGTTATGAGCGCGCGCTGCGCCAAGCCGGCCACGAGGTGATTCCACTCGAAGGCGATCATACGCTCATTGACAATTTGTTGAAATACCAACCTGACATCTGTTTCAACACCTGCGAAGGGCATTATGGTCGCTCGCGGGAAGCGCAAATCCCCGCGCTGTTGGACATGATGCGCATTCCGTACACCGGTTCGGGCGTCATGACGCTTGCCCTCGCGCTCGACAAGGCAATGACAAAACGCGTGCTGCAATTTTACAGCATCCCTACGCCCGCGTTTCAGGTTTTTGTCACCGGCGACGAACCCACCGACCCGCGTTTGAATTTTCCGCTCTTTGCGAAACCCTCGTTGGAAGGTTCCGGCATTGGCATCACCGCCAAATCTATTTGTCAGACACCGCGCGCGCTGCGCGAACATGTGCGCTATCTTTTGAATGCGTACAAACAACCGGTTCTCGTCGAAGAATATATTCAAGGACGCGAAGTGACGACCGGAATTTTGGGCAATCTGATGCCGCGCGGCGCGTGGATTAAAGAAAAAAAACGGTTGGAAGCGGCGCGCGCGCTCGCGCCGCAACTCGCTGACGTGGCGCTGCCCGCGCCAGCCGCTTCGGGCAATGGCAAAAAACCGCCGGTGCGCGAATATTATTATTCGGGCGTGCGCGTGCTGCCGCCGATGGAAATTGATTTTTCATCGCTGCCGGACGCCGCGCCGTTATACAATTCCGAAATTAAAGCGAACAATCCGTGGGGCCCGCGCTATCTCTGCCCCGCGCCCTTGACCGCCAAACTCACTTCGCAAATCGGACGTTTGACGGTGGCGACCTTTCGCGCGTTGGAATGTTACGATTTTGCGCGCGTGGATTTTCGCATTCGCGCGACTGATAATCTACCGATGGTGATTGAAATTAATCCGCTCGCCGGTTTGACCGAAGCGTTAAGCGATATCGTCTTGGAGGCGAATGCCGCCGGTATCGGTTATAATGAATTGATTCAAACCATTCTGGACGCGGCGCTGCGGCGTTACGGAATGTTGGAAGAATAATGCGCCGCGCGGCGCGACCAATTTTGTTTTCGATGCAAACACCTTTACAATGCCGCGCGCCGCTTTTGCAGCCGACTGAACCGTTGTACCCTTTTGCCTCATGACCGCGTTTCTCTCATTTTTAGATTCCTTTGCCATCTGGATTTATCTGCTCGGCGTGGTTGGCATCCTGTTTGGCATCAAGATGCTCTTTGACGCGCGGCATGCCGCGCGCACAACGCTCTTTACCTTGGAACAAGAGCAAGCCAGCGACCGCGCTTTTCGCGCCGTGTTGGTGATGGGCGGTTTTACACTGCTCATTGCGGCAGTCGCCGGCATTAACGCCTTTATCGGTCCGAACCCACCCGTTGAACCAACGGATATTATAGAGCCGACTGTTGTGCCGTATACGCCGCCCATTATCATTGCGACCACGACTTTGACGCCGACGCAAACATTGTCGCCGCCCACTGTCGCGCCCACCACTCCAGCGGTCACAAGCGCCCCGCCGACCGTCGCGCCGCCGACGCCAACCCAAGCCGTCGTCCAGCCGACCGAAATAATCGTGTCGCCGACAGAACCATTGCCGACGCCTCAATTTATTTATCTCGCGCCCGCGTTGAATGTGCCGCCGAATGGCGACAGCATCGGTTCGAACAAGGTGCGTTTCAGCTGGGGCGTGGACCAATTTGGTAATTTGGCGGTGCCTGCGAATTTACCGCCCGATCAATTTTATCGGCTCGCTGTCACGTTCATGGACAAGGACAAGAACGCGGAAGCGCGTCTGGTCTTGTGCACACATGAAAATAGTGTGGACCAGCGCTCGGGCGTAAATGTGGACGATTATCGCACTCAAGCGGTCAACGCGGAATTTCACTGGAATGTCACCATTGTCCGCGCGGCGAGCGCGCAAGCGTGTCAAAGCGGCGCTTTTGAGCCGCTCAGCCCGCCGAGCGCTACCTTTACCTTTAAATTGCCATAAGCGATGGCACGCTGACGAGGGCGACAGGGTTACTGTCGCCCTTTTTTGTGCGCCGCGCGCTTTTTTACGCGCGGCTGGTTCTTGTATAATCCAAAATTATGAATGAATTGCGCGCGCGTCTGAAACAAATTTCTGTGTTGACGTGGCTCGGCCTCGCGGTGTTGGCAAGCGCCTTGACGCTGCGTTTTGTCGCGCTCGACCAATTTCCGCCCGGTGTCCAGCATGACGAAGTGTTTGTCGCCAACTTTGCTCAAACCATCTTGCGCGGCGAATATCCGATTTTTTTTGAATTGAATCGCGGCAATGAACCGTTATTTATGTATTTCGTCGCGGCTCTGTTTAAATTATTTGGCGAAAATGTGTGGGCGTTGCGCGGCGCGGCGGCGGTGTGCGGATTTGGCGCGCTGGTGTTGACCTATCTCTTCGCGCGCGACGCGTTTTCGTTTGAATCCGACCAATTCGATGCGCCAACCGACGCGGGGCGCGCGCGCGGCGCGTTTATCGCGTTCTTTGCCGCCGCGGGCATCGCGTTTTCATTTTGGAGTTTGTACGAATCGCGCATCGGGCTGCACACTATCAGCGTATATTTATTAGCTGCCGCGACATTTTACGCGTTCTGGCGCGGTTGGACGCGCCAAAAGAGTTGGCTACTTTTATTGTCGGGCTTCTTGGCAGGCCTCGCGGCGTACACGTATCGTTCGGGAATCTTTGTGCCGCTTGCGTTGGCGCTGTTTATCTTGTACACGCTCGTATTTCATCGCGCGCGTTGGCAAAAAATTTGGTGGACGATTCCGACGCTGTTTATTTTCGCGGGCCTGATTTACGCGCCGCTGTTTTTTTTCATCACGACGCATCCTGAAACCGCGTTGGCGCGGCTTGGCGATTTGAGCGGCGATATGGATGCGCTGCGTCAAGGCAACGCGCTGCCGATGCTGACGAATGTGGCGCGCGTGTTTGGCATGTTTGGCGTCAGCGGCGATCCGGAATGGCGTTATAACGTCGCGCTGCGCCCGATCTTTGACCCGTTTTGGGCGCTTTTATTTTACGCGGGCATCGCCATCGCGTTATGGCGAATCAAGCGCGCGGCGTACGCGTTCGTTTTGATTTGGCTGGTCGTCATGTTGCTGCCGAGCATTTTGAGCGGCAGCGATTTGTCGCAGCATCGCGCGGTTGGCGCCATCGGCGCGGCGTTCATTTTGCCCGCGCTGACGTTGCAAGAAATTCGCGCGTGGAGCGCGGCGCGTTGGGGCGGCAGCGCCAAGCTGTTTGGCGGCGCCGCGACGGCGCTGTTGATTTTGCTCGCGGCATTCGGCGGCATGCAGGCATATTTTGTGACGTGGACGAATAACCCTGAAGTGCGTTTGATTCAGCGCGCGGATTTAGCGACCGCGGCGCGTTGGTTGGACGAACATCAGGGCGACGCGCGCGCGTTGGTCTCGGCGGAATTCGCCAATGATTTGGACCGCGGCGCGTTCAATCTCATCGCGCGCCAACCGACGCGCGCGCAATTTTTTCAGGGCGCGGATACTTTTGTCTTGCCCGCGCGCGCGGACGCGTTCGTGGTAAATCCACGCAGCGGGCCGGTGACCGAAACGTTTGCGAAAAATTTTTTGTCAAGCGCGCCGGTGTTTGAAAGTCGTCTCGCGGATGGCGCGCCCGAAGTCCAAATTTATAAATTGACGGCGGCGGATTTTGATTCTCTGCGCGTGGCGCGCGGCGGTGAAACGCTCGCGCGCGCGGCGGACGAACAAATCAAAATTCAGGCGGTGGATTTGCCGCAAGGCGCGCGCGCGGGCGAAACTCTGGACGCGCAAGTGTGGTGGCAAATCGCCGCGCCGCAAGTGACGGATGCGGACGCGTTGCAGTGGGTTGGTGAATTGTCCGACGACAGCGGCTATAGTTGGAGCGAGGCGGCATCCTTGGGCTATACGCCTTCGCAATGGCAGCGCGGCGATATGGTTGTGACGCGCTTGCCGCTGCCGATTCCGGCTGACGCGCTTCCGCAAACTTATACGTTCAAGCTCTTGTTATCGTCGGCGCACGGCGCGCTTCCGCTGACGAAAAACGACGCGCCGCCCGCGTCCTCCGTCGCGTTGGGGACGGTTGACATTGCGCGCGGCGAGGTTCCGAAAACGAAACCAGAGCTGCCGATTGTGTATCCATCCAAAGCGAAATTTGGCGAGGCGCATTTATTGGGCAGCGATGCGGCGGACAGTGTGGCGCGCGGCGCGAAATGGCAAGTGACGTTGTTTTGGTTTGCGAACGCGAAACTGGCGACGAATTATAGATTGCGCCTTGACGCGACAACCGAGACGGGCCAAGAAATCGCGCGCGTCGAAGAGACTTTGCTCAAAGGCATTTATCCGACGCGCCAATGGCGCGCGGGCGATTATGTGCGCTCGATTCATTTTCTCGAAATTCCGCCTGACGCGCCCACGGGCAAGGCGCTCGTGCGCGTATCATTGTGGACGCCGGACGGACAAGCGGTGGGGCGCGCGGAGGGCGCGCCGATTGCGGGGATTGAGATTGTGGGGCGCGCGCATACTTTTGAAAAACCGAATCCATCCAACGCGCGCGTCGCGCGTTTCGGCGACGCCATTGAATTGGTCGGTTACGATTTGCCGCAAACAGCATTGCGCGCAGGACAATCTTTTGCGTTGACTTGTTATTGGCGCGCGTTGAAATCGGCGGATAAATCGTACACAATGTTCGCGCATGTTTTGGATGCCAATGGCAAAGTGATTGGCCAAAAAGACGCGCCGCCGTTGAATGGCGAGGCGCCGACGGATGGTTGGGTCGCGAATGAATTTATCGCGGATACGCTTGTGTTTGACCTTGCCGCCGATGCGCCAGTTGGCGCGGCAGCGGTTGAAATCGGATTTTATGATCCGTTGTCCGGACAGCGGCTGCCCGTATTCGACGCCGATGGCGTGGGGCAGGGCGACCGCGTTTTAATCGAGGGTTTGACGATCGCGCCGTAAAAAAATGTTTGGCGCACTCGCGCCAAACAAACAAAATTGAATTATAATCAGAGTATGGCAGAGCGAATCCTAATCATTGAAGACGAAATAAAAATCGCGGATTTTTTGCGACGCGGTTTGGCGTACGAAGGATACAAAATCGAAGTAACCTACGATGGCGAAGCGGGCTTGAAGGCGGCGCGCGACAATGTGCCTGACTTGGTTATTTTGGATGTGATGCTGCCCGGGCTGGACGGCTTGGAAGTGGCGCGGCGATTGCGCTCGGGCGGCGAAACGCCGATTTTGATGCTGACCGCCAAAGATACCGTGCCGGACAAGGTCAAAGGTTTTGAAAGCGGCGCGGACGATTATTTGGTCAAACCATTCGCGTTTGAAGAATTGTTGGCGCGCGTCAGAGCGCTTTTGCGCCGCAACAAACCGGTGGATCAAACGACTTATCGTTTTGCTGATTTGTCATTGGATACCAAAACGCGTGAGGTGACGCGCGCGGGCCGCAAGATTGATTTGACAACCAAAGAATTTGATTTGCTGCATTTCTTTATCATGCATCCGCGCCAAGTCTTGTCGCGTGAATTGATTTATGATCGGATTTGGGGTTATGATTTTGGCGGCGAATCGAATATTCTCGAAGTGTATATTCGCTACCTAAGGTCAAAATTGGAAGCGAACAGCGAAGCGCGCTTGATTCAAACGGTGCGCGGCGTCGGCTACGCGTTGCGCGAGGACTGATGCGTTCTGGCGATTCGCAAGCTTTGAAGATTTACGTTTTAACCTCTAACTTGCATTCTTTTCGCTCCGCACGAAAAAAGTAGCTGTGATTACGTATGTCCATCCGTCTCCGTCTGACGTTGTGGTACGTCGGACTTTTGGCATTTCTCCTCATCTTGTTTGGCGCGGCGTTGTACGCGACGGTCGCGATTACTTCGTACCAAGAAGTGGACCGTCAACTTCAGCAGCGCGCCAATGATATTCAAGCCAGTCTGTCCACTGTTCTGACGCTGCAAGAGGACCCGTGGGAAGTGTTTCGGCGCGGCGGCGTGTTTTTGCCCAACGCGGATGTGTTTGCCACGGCGGATATTTTTGTCCAACTTTCGAGTCTCGACGGCAATATGATTACGCGCTCGGAAAATTTGGGCAATCAACAGCTGGTGATTTCGCAAGCGCAGTTGGAACGCGCCAAGAATGGCGAAACCGCGCCGGCGGATTTTACGGTGAATGGCATTCGGCTGCGCGCGTACGTAGCGCCGATTACGACGCGTTCGGGCCAAGTGGTGGGTTTCATTCAACTCGCGCAATCGCTGCGCACGGTGGACAGCACGCTGCGCGGCTTGGCGACATTGATTATCATTAGCATCGTGGCGGGGTTGGCGACGGCGACGATTGGCGGTTGGTTCATCGCGGGCAATATTCTTGAACCGATTGATCGCGTGACGATGACGGCGCAAAAAATCACGCGCGCGCGCGACTTGGGACGCCGCATTGACGTGCCGAATAAAATTGACGAAGTGGGACGGCTCGCGCTGACGTTTAACGAAATGCTCGCGCGTATTGAAGAACTGTTTCGCGCGCAGCAGCGTTTTGTCGCGGATGTGTCGCATGAATTGCGTTCGCCGTTGACGGCGGTGCGCGGCAATTTGGATTTGTTAAAACGCGGCGCGGCGGACGATCCGCTGGAACGCGCGCAGATGGTTGACGCGATGGATTCGGAAACCGCGCGCATGAGCCGTATGGTCAGCGATTTGTTGTTGTTGGCGCGTCAAGACGCGGGCATTCCAATCGCGGAACAGCCGATTGAACTCGATACGCTGCTGTTGGAAGTGTACCGCCAAGCGCAGTTCACCGCGCGCGGCGTCAAAATTGTGTTGGGCGCCGAAGATCAGGCAAGCATTATGGGCGACCGCGATCGTTTGAAACAAGTCTTGCTGAATCTGGTGGATAATGCCGTCAAGTACACACCGCAGGGCGGCGAAGTGACATTGGGCTTGACCAAAGATGACGCGTGGGTGAAAATTTCAGTGCATGATACCGGTATCGGAATCGCGCCGGACCATATACCCAATTTGTTTGATCGTTTTTATCGCGTGGACAAGGCGCGTTCGCGTGACGCGGGCGGCACAGGGTTGGGCTTGGCGATTGCCAAATCGGTCGTGGACGCGCACAACGGGAACATTCAAGTGGAATCCGAAGTGGGCAAGGGCAGCACGTTCACGGTGTGGCTGCCGCTGCCGTAGCCGAGAACGCCGCCGCGCGCGGCAACTTCTACGTCGAGCGCGCGCTTGGCATTGACTAAAACCTAGCGCGCCCAAATTCTTTCGCTTGCGCGGCGTTAGAAAAAGCGTATTTTTAGATTTACTGATTTTTTACTCGTCTCTCATTTTTTGCTAATCTGCCGACGATATTCTATGGGCGACAGGTTGGGGGATGCCAAAAAGGGTGAAGCGGAGCGAGGCTACGAATATCCGGCCCTGACAAGTTTCGTAAGAGCGCACCCCAGTCGGAGGGTTCAAGCTCTATTCCCCGCCTGATCCTTAAAATGAGATTGCGTTAGCGCGTTGGGTGGAACGCGCTGAAACGAATCGGCGCTGTCAGTAATTTTGTCAGCGTTTGGTGACAGGGTGGTTCTCCTTAATCGGGTGGTAAAGGCGAGGCATCGCGCTACAGCGCGATGTCTTGTCTTTTATAAAGGCGCCGCGTGTAAGATTTACGCGCGGCGTCTTGCTGTGTTGCGACGGCGCGTTATAATATGGATGTTAGCCCATCAGCCAATCAAAGCCCGTCGCGGCGGCGTACGCGAGCGCGACATTTTTTAGCGTTTTGCCCACAATCGTTACACTCAAGTAAAGCCAAAAGCGCATTCGCAGCGCGCCCGCCACAATGCCGGCAACGTCAAAAACGGGATTGGGAATGACCGCCAGAACAAAAATGGTCAATGCGCCATAACGCTGCATCCAACTTGCCATGCGCGCATAGCGCGGCGAATTTTCGATTAATTGCTGTCCGCTATAACCCGCTAGATAGCCGGTGGTTTCGCCGAGCGCTTGACCCAAACCGGCGGCGATGCCGATGGCGAGCGGATTGCCGGCGGTGGCGGCGAGCGCGGTGAGCGCAATGCCCGGCACAGGCAGGATCAGCGTCGCGTTGCTGATGAGCGATAGAAAAAAAATGACTATCAAACCCAGCGGCGAATTTATCAAGTTTTCGAGCTGCGCGCGTCGTTCAGCGTCAAATAGAAAAAAAACAGTTGCCGCAAAGGCAAAGAGTAGAATCAGAATTGTGAGAATTTGAATCAGACGCAAACGTTGTGGTGGCGGTGGAGGGGGGACGGCTGCCATAGGGTGAGACGATTGTCCCACGATAGCGTTTGCGTGTCAAACAAAAAATGAAAGCATCCATCTTTAGCTTGAGTGTGTGGCTTTGGCTGGCGAGCGCGAGTTTGTTGGGCTGCGCGGGCGCCGAGTCTGTCGTTGTGACAACGCCGCTGCCGCCCGTATCGCCGCGCGTGATTGTTATTACCGCGACGCCCTCTCACACGCCGCCACCGCCGACCGCGACGCCAACGCGCGTTGCGACACAGACTCCCGCGCCCACGCCGACGGCATTCATCACGCCACCCGCGGCAGGCGAGACGGTGGTCATTCCTATTTTGATGTATCATCATTTCAATCCGCTGCCCGCGGGCGCAAGCGAACTATTACGGACGTGGACCGTCGCGCCGGAACAGTTCGCGACGCAGCTGGATTATTTGCAGACGCGCGGTTTTCACACGATTACGTTCAAACAGTTGGTGGATTTTTTTGAACGCGGCGCGCCGCTGCCAACACAGCCAATTATTTTGACGATTGACGACGGCTGGATTGACGCGTATACAGTCGCGTTTCCAGAATTGCAAAAGCGCAACATGGTCGGCGTTTTTTTTGTGCCAACGAATTACGCGACGGCGGGCGGCGAATTACTGTTGAATTGGGAGCAGGCGCGCGAAATGAGTCGCGCGGGGATGGAGTTTGGCGGACATACCATCAGTCACGAAGATTTGACCAAAATTAGTTTGCCTGAAGCGCGACAACAGTTGCGCGCGAGCAAGGCGCTGATGGAGGAAAAATTGGGGCAGCCCGTTCTCGCTTTATCGTATCCGTATGGCGCGTTCGATGCGCGCATCGTCGCCGAGACGCAAGCGGCGGGATATCAAGCGGCAGTCATTTTGTGCTGCGGTTATGAGCAGCAATCCGATTTGCTCTTGACGCTGCCGCGCATTCGAGTTTCGTATGATGATACGCTCGATGATTTCGCCAAGCGTTTGCCTTGAGGGCGCATAAAAATTCGAGCGTTGTTCATCGCGCGCCGCAGCGATGCGGCGGTTCGGCAAGAAATAAATTTGCGACCGTCAAAATCTAACGCGTCGTTGGAATGCTTCAAGTCAGCTTAAACTTGGGTTAATCTTGATATGCGATAATTTTTTTTGAAAGGATATAGGAGGACTTGTATGTCACGTTCATCCGGTTGGATTGTAATAATCGTGGTTTTAGGAATTATGCTTGGCGTGGTTGGCGGCGGCATCATGGGCGGATTGGTCGGCATGTATGTAGCGCGCAATACCGCGTCGCCAATTGCGTCGCCGGTGTCGCAGGTAATTAAAGCGGTGTCGCCGGCGCAGGCGCCGATTACGCAAAACATGACGGTCAATTTGGCGTCCGAAGTTATTGGCACAGTGCGCGCGGTCGAACCGGCGGTTGTGACCGTCATTTCAAATTTGGGCGGCGCGACCTTTGGACAAGGGAATCGTTCCGCCGAAGCGTCGGGTTCGGGCGTAGTCATTTCGCAAGACGGACATATTGTCACCAACAATCATGTGATTGAGGGGGCAAGCAGTGTCTTTGTGATTTACAGTGATGGTGAACGCGCGGATGCAACGGTGGTTGGCGCGGACCCGGTGACCGATATCGCGGTGCTAAAGGTGAATGGTCAAGTGCCAGCGGTCGCGGCGTTCGGCGATTCCAGCGCGCTGCAGTTGGGCGAATCGGTAATCGCGATTGGCAGTCCGTTGGGCAATTATCGCGGTTCGGTCACGGTTGGCGTGGTTAGCGGATTGAATCGGACGGTGCAAGGCACAGCGCAAGATAGTTTGATTCAAACGGATGCCGCGATCAATCATGGCAATTCGGGCGGACCGCTGATTAATTTGGCGGGTCAAATCGTCGGCATCAATACCTTGGTGGTGCGCGATTCAACCAGCGGCGATCAAGCCGAGGGCTTGGGTTTTGCCGTGCCGTCCAATACGGTGCGTTCAGTGGCGGAGCAGTTGATTACGAGTGGACGGATTGAATACCCGTTTATCGGTATTTCATATTCCGAAATTAATCCGCAAATAGCGGCGGAAATGAATCTCACTTCAAAAACTGGCGTCGTTGTGTCGCAAGTAACTCCCAATAGTCCGGCGCAAGCGGCGGGCTTGCAGGCGCGCGATGTCGTCACCGCGATCAATCGCGACAAGATTGACGAAAATAATTCGCTGCGCTCGCTGCTCTTTAAATATCATGTCGGCGACACGATTACGCTAACGGTAGAGCGCGACGGGCAAACGCTCCAAGTGCAAGTGACACTCGTCAAGCGGCCTGCGTAAACGCGCAAGTGAAACTGCGCCGAGAAATTTTCGGCGCAGTTTTTTTGTGCGCTGGCGCCGCCGCGAACCGGTCAAGATTTTGTGTTTGCGGGGAGTTGTTTAACCGCTGCCGCCGCGCGCGGGCGCGCGAGCCAGGCAAAACCGATGCCCAACAGATATAATCCGAGCATTGGCAGCGCGACCAGCGTCATGTTGAATACATCCACGGTCGGCGTAATAACGGCTGCCGCGATGACGATAATGATGACAGCGTAACGCCATTGTTGCGCGAACTGGCGCGCGGACATGATATTAAAGCGCGCCAAAAAGAACATGATGAGCGGCAATTCAAACGCGAGACCCACCCAAAAAATCAACGCTAACGCAAAGCCGATATATTCTTCCAATGACGGCAGCGGCTGCACCAACGAGCCACCCAACGAAAATAAAAAGTCCAGCGCATTGGGCAAGAGCAAAAAATAGGTAAATACAATGCCGCTTATAAACAAGACAAACGCGACGGGCAGCATGAAATACATCGGACGCATTTCTTGCGCGGTCAGTCCTTCGTACACCGCGGCGCGCTCTTGAATTTTTTCTTCCAATTCTTCCGGCGCCAAAGTTTTCTGGTACGCGTGCCATTCCGCGGCGTTCAGCGCCGCGACGGCATATTTGGGTCCGCGCAAAAAGAAAACCAATTCAAATAAAATGACCGGCAGCGCCACCGCAAAACCCGCAATCAACGCGATTTGAACGTACACTGAAAACAGTTCGGTCGGTTTCAAAACAATGGGCGTGGTGTTGGTCAAACCCAAAGGCAGAAGCGTGCCTTTGGGCAGTGTAATGGTCTGGCTCATGGCGCCGCTTGCGCCGATGACATTCGTCGTAATTTGCACATCTTCCGCCAGCGCGTAATTATTGATTGGAATTTGCGTGACGGTGGTCGGCGCGATAATTCGCACAGGACGAATAATAAAGCCCAATAATGGCTGCGCGAAAAAAAAGGCGACGCCAAACCCGAGGCCGAACGCGATTAGCACATAGAAAAGGCGGCGGCGCAATTCTTCAAGATGCGCCGTGACCTGATACAAAATTTGAATGCCCGCGTAAACATTATTTTTCGCGCTAATCCAGTAACGGCGCGCATTATAGAGATTGCCGAGCGGCGGTTGGCCGCGCTGCACGCGACGAAAATCGGTCAGCGCGAGCCACAACGCTTCCACACTTTCGGGCAAACGACGGGGCCCAATAACGAGCAGCGCCACGAGCGCCAAAAGCGCAATCGAAATAATTTCGGTCATGATGACGCGGACTGTATATCAGAGTCGGTTGTTTCGACGGAAGAAGCTTGCGCGATGAGAGCGGAAGTATTTACGGGAGACGAGGCAGCTGCGTTATCGGCGTTCGTTGGCGCTTTGGTCGCGGTTGCATCGTCGGCGTTCGCTGGCGTTTCGGTCGCGGTTGCATCGTCGGCGTTCGCTGGCTCTTCAGTCGCGGCGGTAGGTTTGAGCATCTGCGCCTTTTCTAAATTCATCGAAGTTTCGAGCGCCGAATTCATCTGTTCGTTTATCGAATTGAGCCCTTCGCGAATTTCGCGCGACGCGCCGCCAATTTTTTTCGCCAGTTCGGGCAGCTTGTCCGGACCGAACAGCGCCAAAATCACAATCAGCACGACAATAATTTCTATCGGGCCCACGCCAAACAAATTCATCAAACGCCTCGCTTTGCCAACACCGGATGCTCCGCAATGTACGCGCCCAACACGCCGTTCACAAAACGCGGCGCGCTGTCGCTGCCATACAATTTCGCCAATTCAACCGCTTCGTTAATGGCGACCTTGACCGGCACCTCGCTCAATTCGCGCAGCTCGAATAGCGCGAGCCGCAAAATATTGCGGTCCACAATCGCGAGTTGGTCAACCGGATATTCGGGCGCAAACTTGCTAATGAGCTGGTCCAACTCGGTCCGGTTGTGGACCACGCCTTGCACCAGCGCCTGCGCGAACGCTTCGCCGTCCGATGACATCGGTTCGCGCGCCGCTGCCATATCTTCGGCGCGCGTCGTTTCCAGACGCGTTTGCAGCGCGGCATTGGGCGCATGCCCTACCGCGTCAATTTCAAATAAAATTTGTAGCGCCAACGCGCGCGCTTTGCGCCGAATCTTCATAAGCGAATAACTCGTCTCTACCGCAATGTTCGCCTAGAGCGAATTCCTAATTTGTTTGTGGGGGCAAGACCTTTCGGGTTTCTGAAAACCCGAAAGGTCTGCCCACAAATTAAAGTAGAAGCGGCTCTAGTCAAGTGGACGCGCCGCTTGTCGTCGCGTCAAAGGGGGCTTGCACATCCGCGAAATGAATATTGACTGCGCGCACCGGCATTCCTACCACGTCTGAAATCGCGCGATAAATCTCGTGCTGCAAACCAAGTCCCAACGTCGGCAGCGCGACATTGGGCATGGCGACAATGTATACGTCCAGCGAGACCGCGCCATCTTCCACCGTCACATCCACGCCACTCGCGGAACGACTGCCGCGCAGAACGCGACTCATGCGTCCCGAAAAACTAGTTGCCAGACGCGCCACTCCGGGAGTCGCTTGGACAACTTGACTTACGACGGTCGTAATCACTTGGGGCGCGATAATCACCGCGCCGATTGTTTCATCCATGAAAAATTTATGCTCTATGACTTGCGATGTATGATTTTTGCTTCTAGTCAAAAATCAAAAATCCGCGCTCGCAAATCCCAATTACACCATGCCCCCATCCACGGCTAATGTCTGCCCGGTGATATAACTCGCGCGGTCAGACGCCAAAAACGCGACGGCATCCGCCACTTCTTCGACCGTGCCAAAACGCTGCTGCGCGACAAATTTCACGATATTATCCTTGACCTCTTGCGGCAGCGCATTTGTCAACGCGGTGGGAATATAGCCGGGCGCGACGGCATTGACCGCGATATTTTTCGACGCGTATTCTTTTGCCATCGCTTTGGTAAAGCCGATAATGCCCGCTTTGGCGGCGGAATAATTAGTTTGACCCGGATTGCCCACAATGCCCGCCACCGAAGTCATATTCACGATGCGCCCGTATTTTTGTTTCATCATTTGACGCAACGCAGCTTTGGAACAATTAAAGACGCTTTTGAGATCATTGGCGATAATGAAATCAAAATCTTCTTCTTTCATCAGCGCCAGCAAATTGTCGCGCGTCGTGCCGGCGTTATTGACCAAAATATCGAGCCGTCCGAACGTCTCAATCGTCGTCTTGACGACATTCTGCGCGTCTTGGAATCGGCTCACATCGCCTTGCACCGCCCGCGCGCTGCCGCCCGCGGCGATAATTGCTTGAACCACCTCATTCGCCGCGTCCGCGTTCTGATTGTAATTCACCGCGACCTGGGCGCCCAAATTCGCGAGACGCAGCGCCACCGCGCGCCCGATGCCGCGCGACGCGCCCGTGACCAACGCGACTTTGCCACTCAAATCAATCATTGGCTCATGTCCTCCACGTATTTTGCAATCTGTTCGCGCGTGCCAATCGGATGCGCCGCCGCGCCGCGGACAATCCGTTTATTCAAACCGGTCAGCACATCTTTGGGCCCAAGCTCTAAAAATACGCTGACGCCTTGCGCGTGCATCAACTCAACGCTCCGCGTCCATTGCACGGCAGAGGTCAACTGCGCCAACATTTCCGCGCGGATAGTTTCAACTTGGCGCATGGGCTGCGCGGTGACATTCGACACAATCGGCAGACGCGGAATATTCAAGGGTGTATTGAAAACCGCCGCGCGAAAATCTTCTACGGCGGAGCGCATCAATTCCGAATGCGCCGCGATGCTGACCGCCAAAACGATCGCGCGTTTGGCGCCCGCTTGTTTCGCCAATTCGACCGCGCGCTCCAACGCGCCCTTTTCGCCGGAAAGCACGATTTGTCCGGGCGCGTTATAGTTGGCGACCTGCACTGCGCCTGCGGTCTGACAAATTTCGTTTAACTTGGCATCGTCCAAACCGATGAGCGCCGCCATCGCGCCGGGGCGCAATTCGCCCGCGCGTTTCATTGCCGCGCCGCGCGCTCGCACCAACTTGATGCCGTCGGCGAAATCCAACGCGCCCGCCGCGACCAGCGCGGAATATTCGCCCAAACTGTGTCCCGCGCACAACGTCGCTGTCGGCAAAGTATTAGCGGTGGCTTGCTGCAGCGCCGCGAGCGCCGCGATGCTGTGCGCCAACAATGCGGGCTGCGTGTTTAGCGTATCGGTCAACTCGGCTTCCGGGCCCTCAAACATCAATTTCGAAAGCGAAAAACCGAGCGCGGCATCCGCCGCGTCAATCACCGCGCGCGCGCTGGCGTATGTCTCGTACAAATCGCGCGCCATGCCGACAAATTGCGAACCCTGTCCGGGAAAAATCCATGCGGTTGTCATACGTTAGCTATTGTACACCAAATACAGCTGAATTCAGAACCGCGCTGGACTGGATCGCGTTCGCGGTAATAAAAACGCGTAACGTCTCGGCGGACGGTTGACCGCGTCGCAGAATTTTACATTGAATCTGAAATGCAAAGTACAAAAGAAAAGGTCTGGCACGCGCGCGCGGCTGACTCGCGCGGCTTCCAGACCCTCGTTCGGCTCGCCAAAGTTCATTTACTTTTCTTGGCTTGCTTGATTTCGAAAACTTCGGAACCATTATAATATCCGCAGTTCGGACAAACGCGGTGCGGAATGTATAAGTTGTGGCAGTTGGGACATTCGGTCAGATTTTGCGGTTTGAGCGCGTGATGACTGCGGCGGCGGTCCCTTCGACCTTTGGAAAGTTTTCGCTTTGGAAGAGGTGGCATTTTGTACTCCTTGTCACTGGCTGGAGCGATTCGATTCGTCCAACAAATCTTGTAGTTTTGCGAAACGCGGGTCAATTTCGGCGTTCGGATGTTCGCACGCCGTATTGTTACGGTTTTTGCCGCAAATTGGACACAAGCCCTGACAATTATTACGGCATAAGGGCGCGAGCGGCAGCGCCAGCGTCAAATCTTGACGCGTGATTTCGCTTAAATCGAGCAGATGATGCGCGTCAATCAGCGTCGCTGCATCGGCTTCGGCGGGCAGCGGCAAGCGCGCCCCGGTCAAAATATCAATCGTCGGATAAAATTCGTCGTCAATTTCAAAGCGCGTCGGAAAACCAAATTCCGTCAAACAACGGCTGCACGTCAATTCGACGGTCGTATATAAATTGGCGCGCACCAAAATACCTTCGTTAGTGCGAATCAAATCCACCGTGCCGTTCAACGCGGTGAGCGGGCGAATCGTCGGGTCGAGTTCTGCGATTTCGTTTTGCAGTTGATAATGGCGTGTTTCGCCGACATGCCCTTTCAAGAGCTGTGAAACATTGTAACGCATAAAACATCAAGCGCATACGAAAGCCAGCGCAGAACGCGCTGGCTTGGTCAGAACGCTGTCGAAAACGTTTGACATTATAATCGAATGAACGTTCTCGTCAATTTTTTGTCGGCGACTTGTGAATAGTCGCGCGGATAAAGCGAGGCAGCCGCGTTTTGACGCTGCCCCAGATCAAGTTGAAACCGGACCTGTTGGCGGCAAAGGCGGCAGGGACGAAATGGCGCCGCCGCCGGTCGCGCGTTTGTCGTTCAGAATCTTTAGACCGTTATGGACGGTGCCTTGCAGTGTCGCCACGCGCGCGGTCAACTCATCCAAGCGTTGTTGCAAATCAGTCAACACTTGCTGCGCGTAATCATCGGCGCCGCCGCGCGTGACTTTGGCATCGCTTTCGGCTTGCGTCAAGATCGCGGTCGAGCGCGCCTGCGCGGTTTTGACGACTTCGCTCAAGTCGGCTTGATGCGCGGCTTCATCGCGCGCCATTTGCACGATGCGGTCCGCCTCTTCTTTGGCTTGCGCGAGAATGCGGTCTTTTTCTTGCGTGACGCGGCGCGACTGTTTGATCTCTTCCGGCACGGCAATCCGCAGTTGGTCAATGATGTCGAGACATTCGTCTTCGTCAATCATGCGTTTGTTGCTAAATGGCACCGCAGTGCCTTTGTTGATCGCGGCTTCCAGGCGGTCAACCAAATAAAGCATGTCTATAGTAATCAACCCCTTTCGAGTCACCGCATGACGCGGGGCTGTGTCTCAGCGTGTTGCGCCGTAGTGGCAGCATAGCGATACTACTACAAAATGCGCGCGATGACAATCGCCGCGCGCGGTCCGTTCATTCTTGCAGCGAAATCAATTTTACTTTTTCGCTGCGGTCGTCACCCAGCTGCGCGATACGCTGCACGAGCTTGGGCGCGACAAAGGGCGGCACCATTTCGGAAATATTGCCGCCCGCGAGCGCGACCTCTTTGAGAATGCTCGAACTCAGGAACGCGTACGACGCGCCGGTCATTAAACAAACCGTGTCAATTTCGGGCGCCTGTTGGGTGTTGATGAGCGCCATCTGATATTCGATTTCAAAATCATGCGTCGCGCGTAAACCGCGCACAATCGCTTTCGCGCCGATTTGCCGCGCGAACGCGACGGTCAAACCGTGATAGGAACACACTTCGAGATTGGGAATCCCGCGCGCGGCTTGCCGCATAAAATCGAGACGTTCCTGTTCATTAAACAGCAAATTTTTGAGCGGACGGTCGTATGCCGCCCAAATCACGCGCTCGAACAAGTTTGCCGCGCGGCGCGCGATTTCAATGTGTCCGTTATGAATCGGGTCAAACGAACCGGGATAGATGGCGATGGTCATTTGAAAAATTTATGAGGGTGGATTTAATCGAGTCCGCTTTTTTTAACCGCTGCTACGCAGCAGTGCGGCGAATTTCAAATTTGACGCGCGTTTGCGCGCTATTTTTTAACGAATGTGCGTAACGCGAATTTTTAATTCATCCTTGCGAAATCCATGCAGGCGGGTCGCTCGCAGGAAAGGATTCTTCGGACGCTTCTTCTACAACGTCGAGCGTTTCTGGCGCGCGTTCCGTCACTTGGGCTTGTTCGGCGGCGAGCGTTTCTGCCGCGCGCTCTGTTTCTTGAGTTTGTTCGGTGGCTGGCGGCGAATTTGGCGAACTTGGTTCGGCTTGTGTGTTATTCATTAGCTTGGGTCTCCCTCGCCTTTCCAAAACGCGCTGATGCCCTTTTTCAACAGCTGATTTTCGGGCGCCTGCAATTTTGGGTCGCGGGCGAAAATAGCTGCGGCGGTGTGGCGCGCTTGTTCCAATAATTTTACATCCGTCAGCTGCGCGACTTTTAAATCGGGCAAGCCCGATTGACGCGAACCGAAAAATTCGCCGGGCCCGCGCAGCAGCAAATCCGCTTCCGCCAATTTGAAACCGTCTTGCGTGTTTTCGATGACTTGCAAACGCTCGTCGCTGGTTGAACCCGATTTTTCCGCGAGCAGCATACAGTACGATTGATGCGCGCCGCGTCCGACGCGTCCGCGAAATTGATGCAGCTGCGCCAACCCAAACCGGTCCGCGCCTTCAATCAACATTACGGTCGCGTTCGGCACATCAATGCCCACTTCAATCACTGACGTGGCGACGAGAATATCCAACTCGCCCGCGCGAAACGCTTCCATCACCGTCTCTTTGTCTGTCGGACGCATTTTGCCGTGAACCAAACCGATGCGCAAATCGGGAAAAATTTGCGTGCGTAAATTGTCATATTCTTCGACCGCGGCTTTGGCGTCAATCGCTTCAGATTCTTCAATCAGCGGACAAATGACAAACGCCTGCCGTCCTTCGCGAATTTGTTTATGAATAAACGCGTAACCGCGTTCGCGTTCTTTCGGTTCGAGCCATTTTGTTTTTATCGGTGTGCGCCCCGGCGGCAATTCATCTAAAATCGAGAGGTCCAGGTCGCCAAATACGGTCAAGGCGAGCGTGCGCGGAATCGGCGTCGCGGACATGACTAGAATGTGCGGATTAAAACCCTTTTGTCGCAGCGCTGAACGTTGGTTGACTCCGAAGCGGTGTTGTTCGTCAATCACCGCGCAAGTCAGATTCGCAAAAACGACACTTTCTTGAATCAAAGCGTGCGTGCCGATGGCAAGGTCAATCTCGCCTGCGGCGATACGCTGCGCCATTTCCTGTTTTTCGCGCGGGCGCATACTGCCAATCAATTTGCCGACGCGAGGCGTCAATCCAAATTGACTGGCGAGTTCCGGCAAAATTTTCTGAATTGTATTGTAATGTTGTTCCGCCAGAATTTCGGTTGGCGCCATGAGCGCAGCTTGTGTTTGATTCGTCAGCGCGGCGAGCAGGGGCGCGGCGGCGACAACGGTTTTGCCCGCGCCGACATCGCCTTGCAGCAAACGGCTCATTGGCACAGGTCGTTCGAGGTCGCGCAAAATTTCGCCGATGGCGCGCTGCTGCGCGTCTGTCAAGGCGTACGGCAAACCGCGCGCGAAGCGTTCCATAAAATCCAAAGCGACGAGAATCGCTTTGCCCGGTTCTTGCTGCCAGCGCTGACGTTGGAGCAGCACGCCCAACTGAATATAGAGCAGTTCCTCGAACGCGAAACGATGCCGCGCCGCGTGCATGCTCTGCATTGAACTGGGAAAATGAATTTCGTGCAGCGCGTTGGGCAGCGTCATCAAATGCGCGTTCTGGCGCACTTCGGGCGGCAGCGGGTCCGGTGTTTTATCCGCCCAATAGCCGACGATTTGTCGTTCCATCTTGCGCAGCCATGCCGCTTTGACGCCTTCGGTCAACGGATAGACCGGATACACGCGTGCCGTTTCGAGCAAACGCTGCAATTCGTGCGTGAGCGGTTCAAATTCCGGCGCTTTGAACGAAAGTTTGTTCAAGTCGCGATCCACTTTGCCGCTGACCACATAATAATGGCGCAGGTGAAATTGTTTTGCCAGCCACGGCTGTTTGAAAAACTTTACCGTGATGCCGCCTGTCGCGTCCATCAAGACGACATCCATGATATGAAAACCATTGCGCGTTTTGTAATCATTGAGATGCGTCACCTGCCCGACGACAGTGGCGACATCGCCAAACATCAATTCGCTGATGGTTTTGAGCGGACGATATGCGCGCGGAAAATGATATAACAAATCGCGCACGGTGAAAATACCGAGACGCTCCAGCTGACTTGATCTGCCTGGCCCTACGCCGCTAATGCGCGTGACGGGCGCGTCGAGTCCATAATCAATGCGCGCGAACGATTTGTCCGACGGCAAATCTTCCGGTTCTTGGTCGGGTGATGGCGTCGCGGTGGACGGAGAAAAAGTCGCGGCGCGTTTGGCGGCTTGGGGTGGCGGCGGCGCGGGCGCGAATTGGCGCGTTAACGCGAGCGCGCGTTCAATCATTGCCTGCCGTTGTGACGGTTCTGCCTGTCCATAGTTTTCAAAACTGTGAACGATTTGCGCAATCAGGTCTTGATTGTCCGGCGTACGTGTGCGCTTTGCCCAATGCTCTACATAGGTTTCAATTCCGCCGACGGCGCTTTTATTGGTATATCCTTTGCTCTGTTCGAGGGCGAGAACTTTGGCGAGTTCGTTAATCGTGGACATGCGATTGAGAAATGACGCGGAGGACGCCGCTAGAATTTTCCGTTCACCCACGCCACGCCGACGGCGCCGGGGCCAGTGTGCGCGCCAATGACGGGCCCTGTTTCGCAGACCATGATTTGTTCCTCGAACCAGGTCTCGGCGAAATGTTTGCGCAGCGCTTCTGCCATCTCGGGCGCGGCGGCGTGAATAATCGCGAGCTCTTGAATGGGGCCCGAACCTAATACAATATCGGCGAGGCGTTCCACCGCGCGTTTTTGGGTGCGAATTTTCTCGACGAGCAACACTTCGCCGCTCACCAGCGAGATGATAGGTTTGACGTTCAATAGACTGCCGACGACCGCCGCGCCTTTGCCCAAACGACCGCCGCGCACCGCGTAATCCAACGTATCGAGCATCGCAATGCAATGCGTGCGCGGAATCACATCCTCAATCAATTCTTTGATTTCGTCCAGCGCGTAACCATAGCGCGCGGCGCGCGCGGCATAGATGGCGAGCCAGCCCAGCCCCATCGAGGTCGCGCGCGAATCCACCACTTGAATTTGCATTCCCAGCGGGTCGGTGGTTTGGAGCGCCTCAGCCGCCAGACGCGCGGAATTGTACATGCCGGTCAACGTCTTGACCGAATGCAGCGAATAGACTTGATTAGTCAGGTCCGATAACTGACTAAAGATTTCGGTGAACGTGCCAGGCGATGCTTGCGAAGTCGTCGGAATGACATTGCCCGCGACCAGTTTTTGATAAAACTCGGTTGGCGACAAGTCTACGCGGTCACGATAACTGGTCTCGCCGAAATGGACATAACAAGGGACGCGCAAAATATCCAATTCCTGCGCAATGTCATCGGGAATGTCGGATAGACTATCGGTAACGATTCGAACTTGGGACATAACTCATTGTCCAATGCCAAATGCTAAATGCACAACGGGCGCGCCCGTCTGATTTATTGTGTATCGAGCATTGGAAAAAATATTTACATTCCTTCATAAACCACGACGCCCAACGCGCCGGGGCCCAAAAACGCGCCCAATGATGGACCGTACACTTCGACCTTCATATCCAAATTGGGCAGCTGCAAATTCACCTGTTCAATCAACAGCGCGACATCTTCTGGCGTGGTTGAATGCAGCACATCCATTTTTTCAATATGCGTAAATTCGATAATGAATTCGACCAACTTTTCCACCGCTTTGGCGCGTGTGCGCACCTTTTCCAACACGACGATTTCGCCTTCCTCCAGAATCAATAGCGGCTTGATATTGAGCATCGTGCCGAGAATGGATTGCGCTTTGCGAATGCGTCCGCTGCGCTCCAAATAATCGAGCGTGTCCGCGAACGCGGCGATATAAGTGCGCGGAATCAAACCGCGCGCGAGCCGCACGACCTGCTCTACATCCGCGCCTTCTTGCGCCGCCTGCGCGGCTTGGACGACGACCATGCCCAAACCGGTGCTGATGAGCTGCGAATCAATCACGCGAATTTTGGCGCGTCCCATCAAAGGCGCCGCCGCGCGCTGCGCGTTATGATACGTCTTGGACAATTTCGATGAATTGAGAATCGCCACAATTTCATCGGTCTCTTTCATCCATTCTTCATACGTCTGCTCAAACTGCGCGAGCGAGGGCGCGCGCAATTCCGGTGTGAGCGGCGCGCGCGCGAGCTTGCTAAAAAATTCTTTGGGTGTCAGGTCAATCCCTTCGCGATAACTTTGCGCGCCCAACTGAATGGTCAGCGGCAAAACCGTAATGTCGAGCGATGCGGCAAGTTCCGGCGAAATCTCGGCGGCGCTGTCGGTAATGATTTTAACTTGGGGCATGTGGCAGAGCGCCGCGCGCGTATAACCTTTTGATACGCGCACGACGCTTATTCAATCGAAATAATATACGGATACAGCGGTTGGCCGCCGGAATGCAATTCGATTTCTTGGTCGGAAAATTCGCGCTGCACCAATGAACGCATTTGTTCAGCCGAAGCAGCATCCACTTGACTGCCGTAATAGAGCGTAATAATTTCATTGTCTTGCGCGCCCGCGTCGCGCAGCGCGTTCAACAGCAGCGACGGCATATCGTCTTCGGCGCGCAGCAATTCGCCGTCCAGCAGCGCAATCGGTTGTCCTTCTTGCACGCGCACATTGTTGATTTGCGCCGCGCGCACCGCTTGCGTGACCTCGACGGTGCGCAAACGCGTGGACGCGGCGCGCATGATTTCAAGATTTGTCGCGAGGTCGCTTTGATAATTAAATGCGAGCAGCGCGGCGAAACCTTGCGGCACTGTGCGCGTAGGAATAACATGCACTTGCTTGGCTGCCAATTCTTTGGCTTGATTCGCCGCCAGAATAATATTCTTGTCGTTAGGCAGCAAAATAATCTCGTCGGACGCGACGTTGGCAATCGCGTCGAGCAAATCTTGCGCGCTCGGATTCATCGTGGGCCCGCCGTTGACCATCGCGCTCACGCCGATAGATTCAAAAATCTGCCGCAAGCCCGCGCCCGGCGCGACGGCGATAGTCGCGATGCCGGATTGCGCTTGCGTTTCCGCGGTCATCCGAACTTTGGCGTGCGGCAAAATCGCGCCGAGATTTTCCGCGCCCACGCGTTCATCCGCCGTGTGTCCCGCCATAAAGTCAACGTACTGTTCCTGCATATTTTCGATAATGATGTTGACCAACGCGCCTTGCGCGGCGCCGTATTTTACAATGTCGCCCGGATTCGGCGCGTGAATATGCACTTTGATTAGCGTTTCATCGCCCACAATCAAAGCCGACTCGCCCATCGCGGAGAGCGTTTCACGAATCGCGTCCACATCCAACGCTTGCCCGCGAATGTGAAATTGGATGTCATAGCCCCAACCCTCTGCGCGCGTGATTTGCTCCAGATGTTGCGCGCCGCCATAGAGCGTTTCGCTTTCCAAATTTTCACCGTTAAGATATTTTAGCGCGCCTTCCAAAAAAATCGTCAAGCCCTCGCCCCCCGCGTCCACCACGCCTGCTTCTTTCAACACCGGCAGCAGCTGCGGCGTTCGCGCGACGGCGCCGCGCGCGGCGCCCACCGTTTTTTCCAAGACGTAACCCACATCGTCCGATTGCGCCGCCGCAATCGTCGCGCCGTCGGACGCTTCGCGAATGACCGTGAGAATAGTTCCTTCCACCGGTTTAACGACGCCCTTGTATGCGGTGCGCGACGCTTCGCCTAGCGCGTCGGCGAAAAGCGCCGCGTCAATATTTGCGCGCTTATCCACGCCGCGCGCAAAGCCGCGCATGATTTGCGACAAGATAACGCCGGAATTGCCGCGCGCGCCCAATAGCGCGCCGTGTGAAAGCGCGGCGCTGATTTCGCCGGCATTGTCCGACGCGTTGCCGTTGGCTTCGCGCAGCGCCGCTTGCATCGTCAAAAGCATATTGGTGCCGGTATCGCCGTCAGGCACCGGAAATACATTCAACGAATTGACAAAATGCGCGTTGCGTTCAAGCCAAATCGCGCCTGCGCCAAAAAGCCGTTTCAAAGTGTGCCCATCGAGCTGTTTCAATGGAGCTCGTTCAGTGTAAAAAGCGCTCAATATAATCCTGTCCGCAAAAATTTTGTTTGGGTCAAGCGTCCGGGCTGACGCGCAAACCCTGCACATGCACGTTGACCTGGGCGACGGTCAAGCCCGTATCGCGTTCGACGAGATATTTTACGCGATTTTTGATGCCGATGGCGACTTGGCTAATACGTGTACCATACTCGATAATGACATATAAATCAATCAGGACTTGGGCGCCATCGTATTTTATCTCGACGCCGCGCCGAAAATTCGCGCGCGGCAGCAACGCCGCCATATACTCGCGCGAATCTTTGGGCGCCATGCCGACGACGCCATACGCTTCCAAAACCGCCAAGCCCGCGATACTCTCAATCGCGCGAGGTGAGACTTGGATTCGTCCGAGATAAGGTTCGGTCATAAAAATTTGCCTGCTGTCTTGGCTTGTGCTAATATACTGCCCGCCGTATTTCGGCGTTTTTTATTGCCTGCGTTCGCAAGTCGCGCGCAGATGGGTTTTAGCTAAGGAGTATATATCAGCATGTCAATGCGATGTGAGTTGTGTGGCAAAGGTCCGCAATATGGGCGCGCGGTCAGTTTCTCGAAAAAGGCGACGCCGCGACGCTTTTTGCCGAATCTGGCGTATCGCAAGGTCACGGTAAACGGTAAAATGCAGCGGCTGCGCGTGTGCGCCAACTGCGTTCGCACGCTGAACAAAGCCGATAAAGGAAACTTTGCCTCCAGTCTGGTAAAAACTGCGTAACGCTTACGCAGTTTTTTTTTACGCGGCAATGCTGGCGCGCAGCGCGGCGAGTTGGTCCGCCACTGTTCCGCCTGAACCAAAGATTGCCGTCCCCGCAATCAAAATATTCGCGCCCGCCGCCACGCAGCGCGGCGCGGTCTGTGTGTCTACTCCGCCATCCACTTGGATATCCAATAACGGATTGAGTTCTTCCGCCATATTCCGCAAGCGCGCGATTTTGGGCAGCATAGATTCGATAAAAATCTGCCCGCCAAAACCCGGATTTACGGTCATCACGTTCACTTGCGCGACATAGGGCAAAATTTCTTCGAGCATCGCCAAGGGCGTATGCGGATTGATGGCGACGCCGGCGCGAACGCCTAGCGCTTGAATCTGTTGAACCACGCGATGCAAGTGCGGACAGACTTCGACATGCACAGTCAATAAATCCGCGCCCGCTTGCGCGAATGGAGCGATAAAATTTTCCGGCGCGCGAATCATCAGATGCGCGTCAAAAGGCAGCGGCGAGTAGGCGCGAATCGCGGCGACGACGACGGGACCCAACGTTAGATTGGGGACGAAACACCCGTCCATCACGTCAAGGTGAATATAATCCGCGCCCGCGACGCTCACCGCGCGCGTCTGTTCGCCCAAGCGCGCGAAATCGGCGGCGAGAAGCGAGGGCGCGATTTTGATTGGTCGCATAATTCAGGATACAGAGTGCGCGCGGCGCGCGTCAACTTGTTGACGCAGTTGGCCGCAGCCCGCCGCGATTTCAATGCCCTTTTCCACGCGCAGCGTCGTCGGTATGTCTGCCGCGCGCAAAATCTTTTCAAATTGTTGGACGCGCGCTTGCGGCGAACGCCGATACGGCGCGCGGCTTGTCGGATTCAGCGGAATCAGATTGATGTGACACAAGAGTCCGCGCACGAGCTGCGCGACCGCCTGCGCGTGCGCGGGGCTGTCGTTAATGTCATCCATCAGCGCGTATTCAAACGTAATGCGGCGATGCGTTTGATGAACATATTCGCGGCACGCTTGCATCAATTCGCGCAGCGGATATTTGCGATTCACCGGCACCAGTTGGTCGCGCAGCGCGTCATCCGCCGCGTGCAGCGATACCGCGAGATTCACTTGGGAATTTTTGGCAAGCAACTGTTGAATGCCGTCCACGTAACCGGAAGTGGAAACGGTGATGCGCCGCGCGCCCATACCCAAGCGCGCCGAGTCTGTAAACGCTTCGATGGCGCGCCACGTCACATTAAATTTCATAAACGGTTCGCCCATGCCCATAATGACGATATTGGTCAACGCCGAATCCGAGTGCGCCGCCTTTTCCGCGCGCGCAAAATGGATGACTTGAGCGACAATTTCGCCAAAGGTTAGATTGCGAACATAGCCCGCTTGTCCCGTTTCACAAAAGGGACAACCGACCGGACAGCCGACCTGCGTTGAAACGCAAACGGTGCGCCGTGCGATGTTTGGCGCGTCGGCGGCGTCTTCGGGACTGCCCGGCGCGTCAAGATAGCGCATCAAGACCGTTTCGACTGTTTGCCCGTCCGCCATTTGAAAGAGCGTCTTGCGCGTTAGCCCGTCCACCGATTGCTGCTCTGCGCGCGGCGTCAACGTTCCGATACTTGTCGTTTGTCGCAGCCGCGCGCGCAGCGCGTGCGGCAAGTTCGACATGGCGTCGAAATCGGACGCGAGTTCATGATACAACCAATGTTGAATTTGTTTGACACGATAAACCGGCTCGCCCCATCCTACGACCAAGCCGGTTAATTCATGCGTGTCTAGATTCAACAGGTCAATGCGTTTGGTGTCCACATGCCTCAACGTCGCGACGCGCGATTTGCCAATGCCACAAAATACAGCAAATTCAAGATGGCGCTGGCTGCCGCCGCTACATACGTCCATGCCGCCGCGTTCAAAACTTTTTGCGCGCCCTGCAGTTCTTGCGTTTGCATCAGGCCGCTTGTTTGGAGCATTTGCATCGCGCGGCGGCTCGCGTCAAATTCGACCGGCAAGGTGACGAGCGCAAAGAGCGCCATGCTTGACAAGAGCAGTATGCCAATCCACATGATGATCGGGTTTGCGCCCATTTGCGTCGCCAGACAGAGGCCCAAAAAGAAAACGATATAGCCGAGGCGAGAGCCGAGATTGACGATTGGCACAATCGCCATTCGCAGATTGAGCGGACCGTAATTTTGCGCGTGCTGCAAGGCGTGTCCCAATTCGTGCGCCGTGATGCCCACTGCGGCGACGGACGGATTTTTTGCCACTTCGGCGGATAAAAAAAGCGTGCGATTGCGCGGGTCGTAATGGTCGGATAATTTGCCCGGCGTGCCTTGCACCTGCACTTGGCCCTGCAAACCGACTTGGCGGATTAAAATATCGGCAGCTTGCACGCCGGTGAGCCCGCGCGAATTGGCTACACGCGCAAAATTATTGTAGGTAGAATTGACTTTCCATTGCGCCCACAGCGTCAGTAAAATGCCGGGCAGCGCCAACATGAGATAAAGCGGGTCAAAGAAAAACATATATTTGGTTCCGGTGTGAAATCGTGCGCCTCAAGTATACGCACGCAGGGCGAATAGTCAATAGGTTTTTCCTGGTGATTGCCCGGATTTCCAGACCCTAAGGGTTTTCGAAAACCCTTAGAGCGCATTTGAATATTCCTACTTGGTAGAATAGGGGTTGCCAAACACAC
>JAJTXZ010000048.1 GCA_021463195.1 Anaerolineae bacterium | reverse complement strand
GGCTCACCATCTTTCGGACGAGTTTTGCACTCGGGGTCTGACCGGAGTCACCATACCCACAGTTGAACTGCTTATCTGTAATATATCAGGTCTACCCGCAAATCAAAGTGGAATCGGCTCTAGGCAAAAAGGTTGAGGAAATTTCCTCAACCTTTTTTTGTTTGACGCGCCAAATATTCGGGCTATAATCGCGCAATTCTCGAACGCGCGGAAAGAATGGGGCGTTTTGTTATAATGTATCTGCACGCAAGGCAGTCAGGGGGCGATTATGGGTAAAAAGAAACAAGCCAAACAGCTCGAGAAATTGAAAAAAAAGGAGCGCAAGCTCCAAGCCAAGGCGGATGAACAGCGGCTGGAACGCGCGGCGGAATTGGAGCATTTTCCCGCCGTCGGCGAAGCGCGTCCCAAAATGAAACGCGGCGAGTTTGACGCCGAGATGGAGAAATTGCAGATCGAACTCGTCAAGCTTCAGGAATGGGTCAAACATACGGGCGCGAAAATCTGCGTGGTGTTTGAGGGGCGCGATGCGGCGGGCAAGGGCGGTGTCATTAAATATATTACCGAACGCGTCAGTCCGCGCGTCTTTCGCGTGGTCGCGCTACCCACACCGACCGAACGCGAAAAAACGCAAATGTATATGCAGCGCTACATGCCGCACTTTCCCGCCGCTGGCGAAGTCGTTTTGTTTGACCGCAGTTGGTACAATCGCGCGGGCGTTGAACGCGTGATGGGTTTTGCTACGTCCGATCAAGTGACGCATTTTTTGGCAGAGACGCCGGCTTTTGAATGGTCTATGCTTGAATCGGGCATTATCTTGGTCAAATATTGGCTCGAAGTCAATATGGAAAATCAAACCAAGCGTTTTCAAGAACGTATCAGCGATTATCGCAAGGTTTGGAAGCTAAGCCCGATGGATTTGGAAAGTCATCGGCGCTGGTATGATTATTCGCGCGCGCGCGACGCGATGTTCGAAGCGACGGACACGGACACGAGTCCATGGTATGTGGTGGATTTTAATGACCAACGCCGCGGCCGTTTGAACTGCATCACGCATTTGCTCAGTCTGATTCCATACTATGAAGTTTCGCACGAAAAGGTCGAACTCCCTGAACGCAACGGTCCGGAAGGATACACAGAATCAAAGCATCCGTTTCGTTATGCGCCGCAAAAATATTGAGCGCGCGCCAGAGCGCGTTATGCCGCATTCGTAAACGTTATTTGGAATCCGCGCGCTTGGGGCGCGGATTTTTTGTTGGGGGTAGCTTGCGCCGGCGGAACAAGTCTCGCATTGAATTCAAGGGACTCTTATTTTGCACGTCAATTTTATAACATCTATTGACGCGCAAAAATCGCCAATTTGCGCTATACTCTGGTCGTAAAATTTCGAGGCGAGCATTGAAAGGATAATTCGCATGGGTTTTTTACGCAATCGCAATTTTCTCAAAGAAATTGATTTTACGTCGGAGGAATTTTCCCAGCTGCTCAAACTTGCGGCGACGTTGAAAGCGGCGAAATATGGCGGTTATGAACAGCCGCGTCTCAAGGGCAAAAATATCGCGTTGATTTTTGAAAAGAGTTCAACGCGCACGCGCTGCGCGTTTGAAGTCGCGGCGTACGACCAAGGCGCGCACGTCACGTATCTAGGACCCGAAGGCACGCAAATCGGACATAAAGAATCTATGAAAGATACCGCGCGCGTTTTGGGCCGCATGTATGACGGCATCGAATATCGCGGTTTTGCCCAAGCGACGGTTGAAATTCTGGGGCAGTACGCGGGCGTGCCGGTGTGGAATGGATTGACCGATGAATGGCATCCGACGCAAACGCTCGCCGATATTTTGACGATGCAAGAACACTCGTCCAAACCGTTGACGGAGTTGTCGTACTGTTATGTGGGCGATTGTCGCAGCAATATGGGAAATTCGCTCACCATCGTCGGCGCGCTATTGGGCATGGATGTTCGCATTTGCGGACCGCAAACGTTGCAGCCCGCGCCCGCGGTGGTGGCGCAAGCGCGCGCGTTAGCGGAACGCAGCGGCGCGCGTTTTATGCTCACTGATAATGTCCAAGCGGCGGTTCAAGGCGTTGATTTTATTTACACCGATGTTTGGGTTTCGATGGGCGAACCGAAAGAGGTCTGGACGGAGCGTGTGCGTTTGCTGAAAGCGTACCAAGTTAATGCGGCGATGCTAGCGGCGACGGGCAATCCGAATGTGAAATTTATGCACTGCCTGCCCGCGTTCCACAATCGCGAAACCAAAGTGGGCGAAGAGATTTTTCAAAAGACCGGCATGGCAAGTTTAGAAGTGACCGAAGAAGTATTTGAATCGCCAAATTCTATCGTGTTTGACCAGTCGGAAAATCGGATGCACACTATCAAGGCGGTGATGGTCGCGACGTTGGGCGCGTGAGAGGAGGAAAGCGCGCGCGGCATTTTATCAAGGTGGCGCAATAACCATGACACAATTATTTGGCGTTCATTCCGAAGTCGGCAAATTACGCAAAGTGTTGGTGCATCGTCCGGAACTTTCGCTGCAACGTTTGACGCCGACCAATCACGACGAATTGTTATTTGACGATGTGTTGTGGGTCGAACGCGCGCAGTGGGAGCATGACCAATTTGTGGCGCGAATGCGCGAGCGCGGCGTCGAGGTGTATCTCTTTCTCGATTTATTGGGCGAAGCGCTCGCCGCGAACGCGGCAGGGCGGCGGCGCGTGATTGAACAGATTGCTTCTGAATACACGGTCGGCTGGTCGCTGGTGGATGAGGTGCGCGAATTTTTGTGGGGTTTGCGACCGGAGGTGCTTGCCAAACATCTCATCGGCGGTTTAACCGTCGGCGAAATGAACGAGTTGGGTTTTGACCTCGCGCAAATGCGTACCATCTCGCTCGGCGCCGCCGCGATGGATGAACCGAATTATTCTATTTTGCCGCCCGTGCCAAATACATTATTTACGCGCGATTCGTCATGCTGGATTTATGACGGCGTTTCGGTGAATCCAATGTACTGGCTGGCGCGGCGTCGCGAATCGTTGAATGTGTTGGCGATTTATCGTTATCATCCCATGTTTCAGGACGCCGAGTTTCACTGGTGGTATCCCGAAATGGGCGACGAGGGCAAATTCCTCGCCGCGGATTTTGGACGCGCGTCATTGGAGGGCGGCGATGTGCAACCCATTGGCAATGGCGCGGTCGCGATTGGCATGAGCGAACGCACGCAGGGCCGCATGATTGAACAAATCGCGAAAAATCTTTTCGCCAAAGGTTCCGCGGAACGCGTGATTGTGGCTGTGATGACGCGCGACCGCGCGCACATGCACCTCGATACCGTGTTCACTTTGCTTGATCGCGACAAAGCCACCGCGTTCCCCAAAGTGGTCAATAATATTCGCGCCTTTAGTTTGCGTCCCGGCAAAAAAGAGGGCGATTTTCATGTTACCTCGGAAAAATCATTTTTGGCGGCGGTCGCGGACGCGCTCCGCGTGCGCGAACTCACCGTCGTCGAAACGGGCGGCGATGATTATCAGATGCAGCGCGAACAATGGGATGACGCGAACAATACAGTCGCGCTGGAACCCGGCGTCGTTATTTCGTATGAACGCAATACGTACACGATTGCCAAGATGCGCGAAGCGGGGGTCGAAGTAGTGCCGATTGCGGGCTTTGAATTGGGCAAAGGGCGCGGCGGCGGACATTGCATGACGTGTCCGCTGCTGCGCGACGGCATCTAATTTTTACGGTACGGATAACCTGGAAAGCTCGGGTGATGCCGTCACACAAGCGGAGTCCATATGCGAATTTCACGGGCGCATGTTATCCAATCTTTGACGGTCTTGATCGCGCAGGCGTTATCATTGCTGCTGTTGGCGTACATTTCGCCGGGGGTCAAGATTGCGACGTTCGGTTCGGCCGCGCTGGTCGCGCTTAGTCTTGCCGTATTGCAAGCCGGCGTCTGGTGGCTGTTTATTAATTTTTTCGCGCAGCTGCCGGCGCTCCTCTTTCCCTTTTTGACTTTTCTCTTGATCGGCATTGCGACCTTGTTTGTCGCCAATCATATTCCCGGTGTGATGATTGACGGTTTTTGGCCCGCATTATAGGTGACCGTGTGGATTACAATCGTTAACGCGATTCTCGGCGCGCTTTTTATCTTGGACGAGGATATCAATTTTGACCGTAATGTGACGCGCAAGATGGCGCAAAAATACGGTAATCCGCAAAAAACCGATGCGCCGGGTTTTTTGTTTCTCGAAATTGACGGTTTGAGCATTGATATTTTTAAACGCGCCATTGCGGACGGCTATATGCCCACCGTCAAAAAATGGCTCGATAGCGGTTCACACAAGCTCCTCCAATGGGAAACTGATTTCACGTCGCAAACCGCTGCAATGCAAACCGGCATTTTGCTTGGCAACAATGATAATGTGCCTGCCTACCGCTGGTGGAGCCGTGAGCAAGACCGAATGATCATGTCGGGCAATCCACTAGATGCGGTCGCGCTCGAAAATGCGCTCTCGAATGGCAAAGGGTTACTGGCTGACGGCGGCGCGTCACGCGGGAATATGTTTTCGGGCGATGCGACCGAATCGCTTTTTACGATGAGTACGATTGTCGCGCGCCGCCATGGACGCGGTCCGCGTTTCTATACGTACTTGTTTAATCCATTCATCGTCGCGCGCCTGTTCACGCGCGTTAGCATCGAAGTTGTCAAAGAGTGGTGGGAAGCGAGCGCGCAACGTCGCGCGCACAAGCGCGGCGACGCGCGCGTAAAATATGTGGTCAGCGCGCGCAATTTCAAATACGCGTTTTTGCGCGCCGTCATGGGGCCGCTGCTCCAAGACCTCGCCACCTATACCGTGATTGGCGATGTGCTGCGCGGCGTCCCGGCAATCTATGCGTTGTATGCGGGTTACGACGACCTCGGACATTACGCGGGGATGCAGAGCCGCGAGGCATTCCAGATGTTGCATGAAATAGACCGTTATTTTGCGCGTATCGAACGTTCGCTGCGATATGCGCCGCGCCCGTATCATCTGATTGTGCTGTCCGACCATGGTCAAGACGAAGGCCCAACTTTCAAAGGCGCGTATGGCATCTCGCTTGAGGGTTTGGTAAAAGGATTGCTCAAGGGCGACCAAACCGTTTTCGGCGCGCTTGACACAAATGAAGCATGGGACAACTGGAACGCCGTGCTTACAGAATCCATACAGGATGATACGCGCACGGCCGGGCTCATTCGCCGCATGATGCGAAACAAAATTAAAGACGGTGTCGTAACGGTGGGGCCGGACCGTGACCCCAAAGAAGCGGCGGCGGAAGCGGACGCGCAAAAAAAAGCCAAAGTAGTGGTCTATGGTTCGGGCAGCATCGGCTTGATTTATTTTACCGATTCCAAAGAACGCATGACCTTTGAGCAGATTGGAGATATTCATCCTGACTTGCTCGTCGGACTGCAGCAACATTCCGGCCTCGGGCTGGTTATTGTCAAATCAGAAAAGAATGGCACGATGGCGATTGGCAAAGGCGGAGTTCATTATGTGGACCTTGGCACCGTCGAAGGCAGTGTTGACCCGCTCGCGATTTTTGGACCGAACGCCGCCTTGCACATAAAACGTGAAAGCGGTTTTAAAGATTGTCCCGATATTATTGTGCATACAATCTTTGATCCTGTCACGCAAGAGCTAGCGGGTTTTGAAAATCAAGTCAGTCATCATGGCGGTATGGGCGGACCGCAAACGCGCCCATTCGTGTTATATCCCAAAGCGCTGCCCTATGATGGCAAACCCATTATCTGGGCGAGCGGCGTGTACGAGCTGTTGCGCGAATGGCGTGAACAGACGCAAGGGTTGCATGACAGCTCGCTTGACGCGCGATAAGCGTTTGCGAATAAATATCACTCGCGTTGGCGCGGTTTTTAGCGCAACGCGACAAATGACGAATTGATTGTTGATCCAAAAGCGCATTTGGATACGTTTTGCGTGAGCGTGAACGATGGAGAATTAAAGATCGAAATTCCCCAATAAAAAAAGCGTTGCGCAAAATCCGCGCGACGCTTTTTTTATCTTTTTCCCAACAACCCTCTTAACAACATCACCGCGCCCTTTTTATCCAACGGCTCGTTATTGTTTCCGCATTTCGGCGATTGCACGCATGATGGGCAGCCGAACTCGCACGGACATTGTTCAATCGTGTCCAATGTCGCCGTCCACAATGATTCCAACAACGCGAACGCTTTTTCCGTGATGCCGATGCCGCCGGGAAAACCATCGTAAATAAAAATTTGCGGCTTGCCCGTATCGGGATGCAAGAGAATGGAAAGTCCGCCAATGTCCCAACGGTCGCACATCGCAAACAATGGCAAGAGTCCAATGCACGCGTGTTCCGCCGCGTGCAACGCGCCCGCGAAATCACAACCTGCGCGCACAATCTCCAGTCTCAAGTCTTCCGAAATGTCCCACCACACCGCTTTCGTATCAAATAACTGCGGCGGATAGTCCAAATCAATCGTCGCCAATACCTCTTCGGTGAATTGACGCTTGCGGCGATAGCCGACGATTTGTTCCGTCACGCGCACATCGCCATAATAGGCGAGAGTGTTGCCCACTTCGCGTTCGCGCAATGCTTTCAAAATGCGCGTCTCGCCGTTCTCGCGCACTTCGGTATAAAAATCCACGTCAACAGGTTTGCAGTACGCCGCGCCCGCTTCCAAATCCAATTTCGTAATCAAATACGATTCGCCCTGATGCAAATAAATCGCGCCTTCGTAACAGCGCTGCATCGCCGTCGTCGCTTCGATTTCTTCAATCGTTTTGAAATTGTGTTTCGTGTCCACGAGCGAAACAATTTGGTCGGACACGGAACGAATATTGACCTTTTCGGCGGGATAGCCGAGTCCGTGAAAATACCACTGCTCGTTGCGATAGTCGAGCGTGCCGCTGCGCTCCAAACGAATCATCGCTTCGACGAATCCGGGACCGAACAATTCTTCGTCCGAGTTCGTCAACGGCAGTTCATACGCCGCGCACGGTAAATGTTTTTCCAAAATGTACGGATTGTCGGGATAGATCAACGCGTGTTCGACGGGTTTCGCAAACAGCGCTTCAGGATGGCGCATGAAAAATTGATTGAGCGGGTCATCCATGCCGACGAGAATCGAAAGCGCGTCGCGCGTGCCGCGCCCCGAACGTCCGACCTGCTGCCATAACGACGCAATCGTTCCCGGAAATCCGACCACCACCGTCGCGTCGAGATGCCCCACATCAATCCCCAATTCCAACGCGTTCGTCGCCGTCACGCCCAATAATTTTCCCGAAAACAAATCGCGTTCAATCGCGCGGCGTTCGTCAGCGAGATAGCCCGCGCGATACGATTTCACCTTGTCAACGAGTTCGGGCGCGGTGCGTTTCAAATTGTCGCGCGCGTACAACAAAACGAGTTCCGCGAGTTTCCGCGCGCGCACAAAAGTAATGTTCCGCATTTTCTCGCGCACGAGTTCGGAAAACAGATGCGCGGCTTCGGAATTGGCGCTGCGCCGCGTCGTGCGCGTCTTGTCAATGAACGGCGGATTCCACAACGCGAATTCGCGCTGCCCGCGCGGCGCGCCATCTTCCGCAATCACCTTCGCCCGCCGTCCCGACAAACGATGCACATGCTCGCCCGGATTCGCAATCGTCGCCGAACAAAAAATAAATTGCGGATTCGCGGAATAATATTCGCAGATGCGGCGCAGTCGCCGCAGCACGCACGCCACTTGCGAACCGAACACGCCGCGATATACATGCGCTTCGTCAATGACAATATATTTCAAATTCGCGATGAAATCCGCCCACATCGAATGGTTGGGCAAAATGCCGAGCGAGAGCATGTCGGGATTCGTGAGGATGATGTTGCCGCGCTTGCGTAATTTTGTGCGCGCTTCGCGTTTCGTGTCGCCATCATACGTATCGAAAACAATTTGTTTATTCGTCTCCAGCACACTCGTCAATTCATCCAGCGCGCGCAACTGGTCTTGCGCCAACGCCTTTGTCGGAAACAAATACAACGCGCGCGAATGCGGTTCCGCCAAAATCGCTTCAAGAACGGGGATGTTGTAGCACAATGTTTTTCCTGACGAGGTGCTTGTGGCGACGACGACATCATAACCCTCGCGCGCGGCATTGATCGCGTGCGCTTGATGCGAGAAAAATTTTTCGATGCCAATTTGTTTCAAGGCATCTTGCAGCGCGGGATGCAAAGATTTTTCCAGACGCGCGTATTTCGCCGCGCGCGGCGCGAGATGTTCGAGATGAACGATTTGGTTGGCGTAGTGTTTCTCGGAACGGAGGGAGGCGAGGAATTGGGTGGGAGACACGTGGATTTTTGATTTTTGATTTCAGATTTTAGATTTCAGATTAAGGCACAGATGAAAAACCGCCACTCTTGGCGAATGGCGGTGTTAGCGTATCCAATCAACAGAAACTATATGCTCAACGGATTTAAATTCGGGGTCTCCGGTGATAACTGTTGCATTGAGTTCTTGCGCCAACGCGACGACGAACGCGTCTGCATAGGACAAACGATACACACTTTTCAAGCGCGCCGCCGCGCGAATCCGCCTTCGATCAACTCCCATCAATTTCATCGGATATTCGTCGAGCTCTTGTTCGAGTTCAATAGCAAACTGTCCGCCGCGCTCGCGTTCAAATGTGTAAAGAATTTCGCCCCAATTTACCAAACTCATGTAAAGCGCAATCTTATTGTTTTGCGCGGCTACGAGTCGTTGCACGACGCGTTCTTGGCCCTTTTCCTTGTCCACGAGCGCGACGATGGCGTACGAATCGAGCACGAATTTCGGCTTCTTCACGCGCGATTTCGGCGCGCCGCTCCGCGAGGAGGGATTTGGTGAGCGAGGTTGTGCCTGCATATTTCTTCTGCATCTCTTGGACTAGAACGCGAATATCTTTTTTTCGTTTTGGCGTGTTGGCTTGGACTGCCTTTTTGGGCGCAGCAACAGGCAATCGTTTATAGAGAATCTTTTCAATCTCTTTGACCCGTCGCGCCAACTCGCGATGTTCGGCAATCAGTTTGGGAAGCGCTTGTGAAGGCGTCATAATTTTCTCCTTGCAGGACACAGCATAGCATACTCGTCCCGAAAATCAAATTGGTGTTGCGACCTTAAATTTTTCGCGCGCTCTGGCGCTCGTTGTCCGAGCCACAGATTAGTGGTTTTATCCTCTGTCATAACTTGCAAACAACTGCCCCAGACCATCCACTCCCGCCGCATCGAAATATAGCGCGTCGAGTTTGAAATCGGCGGTCGGTTCCAGCAGCGCGCCGTCCACAATCGTCGCGAACGGTTTGCCGCCCAACACGCGATTAGCGAAAGTCAGATACAAACGATCCAGCACACCATCCGCTAAAAGCAAATGCAAAATTTTCGGACCTGCGCCCGAATAAATGACGCGATAGCCCAATTCAAACGCGCGCTGCGCGAACAACTTGCCCTCGACGCTATTTTCGCCCGCCACAATCACTTGCCCCGCTTTGCTTTCAATCTCGCGCACGCGTTTGGGGTCCGGGTTCGTCGTCGTAAAAAAAATCGCTTTGCGTCCATCTTGGGTTAGCGCATCAGGAATTGAAAAATCCAAACTGCTGCTGATGATGGCAATGTCGGGATGCGGTTTCAGCCCCCGCGCGCTGCGCCATTCGCGCAAATCGGCGAAACGCGCGTCGTCTGTTTGCAAAATCTCTTGCGCGCGTCCCTCTGCCCAGTCGCGCAAATATCTGCCGCTGCTGATGATTAAATCCGCTTGCGCGGCGAGCTCTTGATACAAGCGCCAATCGTGTTCGTTCGCGACATTTTTTGGCACCATCAAACCCGAACCGTCGGGACGCGGAATGGCAATCCGTCCATCCAAACTCGTCACGAAATTCGCGTAAATGTACGGCGTCGAGTCGTTCGCGTATTGTCGCAAATCATGCGCGAGATACGTTCCATCTAATTCGCGTTCCGCGCTGGGTAAGGGATAGAGTTGCAGCACGTTCTCGTTTCTCGTTTCTCGCATCTCGTCTATCAAATGGGCAGGCACAAGGCGCTGCACCCTATTGCACTCTCCCCGCGAGATATTCTATCAAATCAATCTTGCTCACAATCCCCGTTACCTTTTCCTCTTCGCACACCACCGCGACTTTGCCGTGGTGAAAAATTTCAGATAACACAGCGAGCGATGTTTCAGGTCCAATCACTTCGGCGGATTCGCGGTCAATAATATCTTCAATTGTTTCATCCGCATCGTGTTGATGATCCGAACCAAGCAGATGATTCAACAAATCCACTTCAGTGACCATGCCCAAATAACAGCCCGCATCGTCCACGACGGGCAACTGCGAAATGTTGTACTGCTTCATCCGCGCAATTAATTGCGTTTTCAAATCGTGTTTCCGCGCCGTAATAATTTCCATGCGTTTGTGTATCAACAATTCTTCGACGCGTCCTTCCGCGAGCGGCACTTCAAGCAACCGATTCTCGCGCATCCAATCGTCGTTGAAAATTTTGGAAAGATAGCGCGAACCCGAATCAGGCAAAAGCACCACCACGATTTTATCCTTGTCCAAATTCTTTGCGATTTGCAGCGCGCCGCACACCGCCGAACCCGCCGAGCCGCCGCAAAATAATCCTTCTTCGCGCACCAGACGCCGCGTCATCAAAAACGATTCGCGGTCGCCCGCTTGCGCCACATCGTCCACATATTGCAAATCCAACGCCGTCGGCAGAAAATCTTCGCCGATGCCTTCGATTTTGTATACTTTGGGAAACGCGCCTTCGGGAATTTTTCCGCCCGCTTTGAACGTCGCGTACAACAGCGAGCCAACGGGGTCAACGCCAATCACTTGCACGTTCGGATTTTGTTCCTTTAGAAATTTTCCCGTTCCCGTAATCGTGCCGCCCGTGCCCATGCCGCACACGAAATAATCAATTTTGCCTTGCGTCTGTTTCCAAATTTCGGGTCCCGTCGTTTCGTAATGCGCTTGCGGATTCGCCGGATTCCAATACTGCCCCGCGAGAATCGTGTTCGGCGCTTCTTCCGACAAACGTTTGGAGACCGAATAGTACGAACGCGGGTCATCGGGTTCGACGGCGGTTGGCGTAATCACCACGCGCGCGCCGAACGCGCGGAGCAAGCGAATTTTTTCTTCGCTCATTTTATCGGGCATCACGAAAATACATTTATAGCCCTTGATCGCCGCCGCAATCGCCAGCCCGACGCCGGTGTTGCCGCTGGTGCCTTCGACAATCGTGCCGCCCGGCTTCAATTTGCCGTCGCGTTCCGCGCGTTCAATCATCGCCAGCCCGATGCGGTCTTTGACCGAGCCGCCCGGATTCAAAAATTCCAACTTCGCGTACACCTGCGCGCGAATGCCGCGCGTGACCTTATTCAATTTCACCAATGGCGTATTGCCAATCGCTTGCACCACGTCGTCATAGACGCGTAGATTTTCGTTAATCCTCATTGACATCTTAATCTCCGCAAAAAGGGATGAAGGAAGAAGGAAAATGAGCAAAAGGGCGGCGATGATTCGTCCTTTATTCTTTCGCAATCGTCCTTGACGACGAGTATAGCACGCGGCGCGGGGTTGGGTCAAAAGAAAAAAGCCACAGGCGCAAATGGCTTGTGGCTTGGTGAGTGACAATACACGATTAGTGGTTGGTTGGAGTCCATGGGATTGAGGTCGGAGGTACCCGTACTGGTGGCGTGTTGCGCGATTTGCCGAGACTCAGGTACCACCTTCCCTGAAGCTCATGCAAAATGAGTACCTCTTCGTGATTGGACTTTACGCCTGAAGTGTTCTCGCGCTCACCGTGTATCACGACCCGTACCCAGCTCGGATGGATCGGCTCGATATATTCCACATTAACGACACGAAATTTGTCACCCCCGAGGGCAGCAATTTTCTCTTGTGCTGCCTGTTCTGCATCCAGTTCTATTGAGGTTAGATCCACAAGACCGCTGGGCATTTCTTCCTTCAATGCCCGGAGATAGCTCTCTACGAGCGCTTCTTTGCTTTCTGAACCTCGTACTGGCTGAGGATTTGAACCACATGCCAACAGCCATAACGCAAGCAGGAGAATTAACACCACATGGATGACCCGTTTACATTTACATCGTTGCTTGTAGTAATTTGATTTCATTTCAATTGAAACTTGCGAGCGACCTCCATGCATAGTGCCACGCATCGGGGTAATGGGCATAAATATCCGAAAAAGGTCTATCCTTGTGATTTGTCGTGTGATAGGTGAGATAAATCTCACCTGTAGTCTTGTCTTTCTTTGTCACGATCATAGTATGCTCCATACCATCACCAACCGACGGATCAAAGTCCATCTGTAGAATATCGCCTCGTTTGAGATTAGAGACATAACTGAGTGGACGGGATCGGGGACGATGCCATGCGAATTGCCACCAATATTGGACATTGACCCAAGTATAGCTTTGATAGAGAGAATTATAAAACCACACGTTTGTAGCTGTTCGATCCGGGCCGAACACATCAGTCCAACCTCCGGCACGTAGAGCTTGCGAAGCAAAGTTTGTACAATCGCCTCCTTCTTCTATGCCATCAAATCGTCGGTACGCTGGATTATAGTTTTGCCAATATGCATAGGCATAGTTAACGATAGCTTGGCGGTTTAGCGTATTCGTATAGATTTCTGGTAGGAGCGGCTCTATGTCAGAGCCGACGCCAATTGGATCAGATGGAGATGGAAGAACAATGTTGCCTTCTAAAGCTAGTTGCGAACCGGACGCGGCGCCAAAACCATCATAGGGTTCGATACTTTCCAAATTCCATTTGTTACCTTGCTTCAGAAAAACAAGAGTATGCTCGAGTTCGTATTCTGTGTTCCCTGGTGCATTAGAATCTCCCTCGCCGACTTTCATATCCATCACGGTATGTTCAAGCGCTTTCAATACCGCTTTTTCTGATTGCACTTCAAGACTACTTACGGTCAAGCTTGTACGAAAGCTGGTATATCGGATTCGATGCTCCGCGATAACAGCTCGGACATGCAACTGCTTCTCAAAATGTGGCTGCATTGCGTTTACATAAGCTGCGCGTTCAACAAGCGGGTCAGGAGACTTTTCGTTACTGCCATTCACTATGACCTCATTTCGGGCAAGGATGGCTGCTTTCGCAATGGCAGTGACTCTCGCTTTTGTCGCTTGATCAGTCTGAGCAGAAAGCGGGGCCGGTTGCTGAGACCAGAACAACATCAAGGCCATGAAGATTGTAAATATGCCAAGAAACGTACGTTTTTTCATTGTCTGCCTCCGTGTGAGAATATTGTAAACCACTGGCTTGCGGGATTTTCAGCATGTCTTTTCAGAAAGCACAAGTTTGCTGTCCCACCTTGAATTCATGGCGACTCGCCTAACGTCAAATCGTACACCGCGCGCCGTTCGCGCCCACTCGCTTTTGCAATTCGTTTCACCGCCTCTGTGCGCGGCACACCTTTTTTCAATAACGCGCGCATCTCCTTTACAATTCGCGCATCATCCCAAACAATCTCCGCCGCCCGTTATCCCTCGTCTTGGTGTCAATATAGCACGCGCAAAAACGCGGGTCAAAGGCAAAGCCATTCGCGTCAGCAAAAAATTGTTTGCCAATTTTCGAATCACGCGCGCCAACAGAAACTTTGCATGCTATAATCTGCGCGTCTCGTCTATTTGCATTTCTAAACTCAACTCAATAGGAGCAGACAATGAACTCATTTCGTCTCTCCCGCCTTGTTTTCCCTTCCGTTGTCAGGGCATGGTTCGTTCTCGGTTTGTTTGCTTTGTTCGGTCTGCTGAATTTCACTCCACCACTGCACGCGCACAGCAAATCTCCCTCGCGCGCGAACCGCAAACCGCAGACACAATCCTCCCCAAACACATTCCAACGCGCATCGTCGAACCGTTCTCCCATTTTCTTTGTCGAAAATGTGGGACAATTCGCCGACGCCCGCATCCAATTCCAAGCGCATCTCGGCAGTTCGATTTTGACCGTGCGAAACAAGAGTTTGGTTTTGTCTGTGCTTGAGCCAGCCGCCAAACGCCAATGCAAGCCGAATGCTGCGCCGCCGACGCGGCGAGGTGTCAATCTCCATCTCAAATTTGTTGGCGCGAACAAGAAAATAAAAATTGTGCCGTTCCGCCGCATTGATACGCGGATGTCTTTTTATCTGGGCAACAATCCCGACCGATGGCGCGCCGATGTGCCGGTGTGGGAAGGGGTGCGGCTGAAAAACATTTATCCCAAGATTGATTTAATTTTTACTTCAAGGGATGGACGCTTTACGCCGCGTCTCGTTGCGCGCAAGGGCGCGGACTTGGCACAAGTAAAACTCCGCGTTCGCGGCGCGCAAGAATTGAAACTCGCCCAGAATGGCGTACAAGTCAAAACGGCGGTGCGTGAATTCGCGCTGCCATTCTTTCAAGTCGTAAATAAAATCAACCCGAACCAAACATTGCTATAGACCTTCAGGTTTGGTTTTGGAAAACTATGCCAAGACCCTTCGGGTTTCCGGAAACCCGGAGGGTCTGACAGACCAAAACCTTTTCTGAACCTCTATAGATGCCAGCATCAAAGGCGATGTGGTAACCGCGCCGTTCGTAACCAAAGCAGCGTCACAAAAATCAAACGCCGAACTCGACGACGATACGATTTATCAAACTTTGTTCGGCGGCGGAGTCTTGGATTTTAGCAGCGCCATCACCGTTGACAGCGCGGGCAACGCGTATGTGACGGGGTTGAGATATTCCGCCGACTATGATTCTGACGCGTTCGTCGTCAAATTAAACGCGGCTGGCGCGCTGCTTCAAACCATTATTTTTGGCGGCGCAGAAAGTAAAGACCCGAGCGCCATCGTTGTGAATGCGGAAGGCAACGCGTTCGTGAGCAGCTCTACCTTTTCTCCCGATTTTGCCGGCGCGGGGCATCCGTATGATTGGGATGGGTATGTGGCCAAGTTCAATGCAATGGGTGGGTTGGCTTGGGCGCAGCGGCTCGGCGGCGCAGAGCACGATTTTGCCACCGCGCTCGCGTGGAAGGGTGCAAGTTTGCTCGTCGGCGGCTCATCCGGTTCGGCAGATTGGGGCGCGTCCATTGAGGGGTCAGGGTATTTGATTGAGGTGGATGAGAACGGCGGAGTGGGCGCGCCGGAATTTTTGAATCTCGGCGCCGAGGGCACGGGCGTGTTTAGCATGACGGTGGATGGCTCGAATCAAGTATGGGTCGCGGGCGCGTACACGTCAGGAGGGGATACACAGGGCTTGGTCCAAAATCGCTCGAGCGGACCGATGCAGACATTTGGCGGTTCAGGCGCCGAGTATGCGGCTGGCGTTGCGGTGGATGCAAACGGAAACGCGTATGTGGTTGGCGCTACGGATTCGACCGATTGGGCGGGCTATCATCCGGGCGATTGTATCGGTCCCGAAATCGCGGCAGAAAGCACGCTGCCATGCCACGATGTGTTTGTCGTGCGGTTTGGCGCGGATGGCGCATTATAATGTTCCCATAACTTACGGCAGCGACAACGGCGGGTATCGTACATTCGGCACAACAGATAACAGCGGGATTGCATCACGCGAGCTCTTGCCCGGCAACCCGCGCACATTCTACGCGACAGTCAATCAGACTTACTCCGCCAAGCAAACTATAACACTGGCAAATCAAGCGACACCGCTTGTCACGTTCACAACGACCAAGGTCACGTTGGATTACAATGGGACCATCCATCATGGCAGTCCGAATTTCGGCTGGTATCCATTCACCAAGCCCACAATGGAAATGTTTGCAGGCGCACACACCTTTTTGCTTGACAGCGGCAAACCGAATGCGCGCAAGTCACGCTCGACATTAGCGGCTGCGAGTTCAACTACTCGTTCATGCCCACACCGACTCCAACGCCTTGAATTGAGAAACATTGGAGTTGGCTCAAAACAACTTGCCGCACCGGTACCGGTGCGGCAGGTTCAATAAGGGGATACCTTTGAATGCCGAAACCACCGCGTTGAATCCAACCATTACGCACAAACCTTGGCTGCGTCTCGTTCTTGCTTGGTTCGCCGCATTACTGGCGGGAGTATGTTTCATTGCCATTTTTGTAACGGCAGGTGGATATGCCATTCAGGGTTTTATGGGCGCACAGCGTGATCCTGTAACCGATAGATTCTTTCTATTGCTCTTACTGGTCGAGAGTGTGATTCTCGTCTTTATCACGCTTGTAACCGCGCGATTGTTGGGGTATTGTCGAGTGCAACTTTGGCGATGGGGACTGGCGGGGTTTGGCTCGCTCCTCGTCTGGTTTGGTATTTGGTATTTTAGCAGTCTCGGAATTGCAAATTTGAGCCACGGGTTAACGCGTAGCGTAATGCTTGCAGCATACATACATGCGCTGCCGTTCGCAACTGCAGCCGCCGGCATGTTGGTAGTCTCGTGGCTTGGCGCCAGTTCGACACTTTGGCGATATTGGAAAGGGTTGTTGTTGGGGTTGGCAGTAGGTATTCTCTTGGCAACCATCAATGGATTTGCGGATTGGAAAATGAGTAATTCGGGCTCGTTTACGTTGCACGCTTTCTGGACGGCGCTGCCCTTTGTGTGGACGAGCGCCGTGTTGTTTATCGAACGGGCAGCAGGGCGTGTGGACCGTAACGCATATCTCGTCTGGCTGGGTTTGACGTTGGTCATGTTCGTTCTGTCCATCGCAATTGTCCGGTCGGTCAAGTTCTGGTAAAGTGGGTGAGAGTCGATAACTTTTGCCCGGCAATCCGCGCATCTTTTATGCGACACTCAATCAGACTTACTCCGCCAAGCAAACTATAACACTGGCAAATCAAGCGACACCGTTTGTCACGTTCACAACGACCAAGGTCACGTTGGATTACAATGGGACCATCCATCATGGCAGTCCGAATTCCGGCTGGTATCCGTTTACCAAACCCACTATGGAAATGTTTGCTGGCGCGCACACTTTCCTGCTCGACAGCGGCAAACCGAATGCACGCAAGTCACGCTCGACATTAGCGGCTGCGCGTTCAACTACTCTTTCATTCCAACTCCAACGCCATCTAGCATAGCAACCCCTACACCATAAATCCGATGGGTTGAAAAGCAAGCAGCCCCAGAGGATTTAGGAATTGATATGCCCAAACATCCTCTGGGGCTGCACAGTGAGAATTTTGTATTCAAGGAGTTTTCGATGAGCCAACGGCTCACTCCCACCGAATGAAAATCTCCCCTCGCCCATTGGGAGAGGGGCCGGGGGGAGGGGTTGGTCATTTTCAAGGAGAATAACAATGCGCTGGTACCACAAACTTGTCGGACTTGGATTTGGGCTTGTGACGCTGTATGCGCTTGCCCATGCGCTGTATCTGGGATGGTGCTGGGGCTGGTGGGACTCGCAAAATTCCCCCTGGAGTTGGATTATGGATTGTCAATGCCCACGCGCTAGCGAACACGCGCGCGTTCAGCTCAAGTATGGTCTGTCTGCCTTTGTGCTAGTACCAAGTTGCATGGCTGAGGATGAAAAAAAAGCGGCGTTGACCAAATTGGTGCAAGAGGGAAACGCAGGTTCATGGTGGCTAACTGAGAATTGGAGTCTGCTCGCGAAGGATGCCTCGAATCAAAGTGAATATACATTGTTGAATCTAAAGGACGGACGTCAAGTCCCGCTGCAAAAACTCGATATTTTGACAGGGAACAAGTTCGCCCCACAAACTTTGCAAATCTTGAGGAGTGCAGGAAGGGTCTTGATCCCGGAATCGGGGCTGGCGATTATCCTGCCGCCAGAATTTGACGAGACGCCTACTGTTGCATGGTTCATCGAGGAAAGGGATAATCGTCTCGACGTTTCCCAAATCCTGTATAAAAATCGGATTCTTACCGAACACACCAAACAAGTGCTCTTTTCCAAGAACCGCAGATTCTATTATTTCGATAAGGAGATATATTTGACCGCAACTGATCAGCCAGTTGCGCGTCTGACCAATTACGCGGGATTCTATTCTCCGCGCGTCTGGTTGAAAGATGACACAGGTCCGATTTTGGAGTCATTCGCATCAACCATGACCGTTTTTCCAAATGATCCGCGCCCAATTCTCCTGGTCCAAGTGCCCCGCGAATATCTTACGCCAGAACACCAAAGCGCGTTCGATGCGCGGCAGCAGGAACTGGAACAGATTCGCGGCGAAGGTAATCGTCAGGTGGGGTGGGCGCTTGGGCTGGCATTGTTGGTGACTAGTGCGACGACGGCGTGGTGGTTGTATTGGGGATGGTTCAAACGGCGCGCATGCACGACTTTTTGATGACAAACCCGGACGCTCATACCAGTAGAGACGCCAACCACTACAGCAACTTGCATTCAGCGCATCACGCGCAATGCCAACAATGCTTTGGAGAGTGCAGTTGCTTTCAATTCGTTCTCCGCCACACCTTTCAATGGAGCAATTGATATTTTGTCCGTCAAAGTGTTTACTCGAATCGGGACGAATGGTGCGGGAGCATTCTGCGGCGGACACAGCAACGCTGTTGGCTTGCGCTTGTACTTCGACGCGGCAAACCGACGATCTGGATTTGGAGCGTCCTTCACACCATAAAGTGCGAAATGATCAAGAGAGGTAGGGCAAAGTGGTTGCCCTACCTCTTTCAAATTAAGGAACTCAAATAATGAATCTTCGACAAAGCCGCTTGAGCGAACAGCCGGAACAACGTGCTTGGATCAAAGTGACATTCAGTTGGGCAGCAGCGCTCCTTTCGGGATTGTCATTCTTTCCTATTATGCTAGCAATTGCAGCGCTGGCATTTCCCGGTTCTAGGGCTATCCACTTTGGGTATGCTGTAGATAAAACCGCACTTACGGTTATTCTGGTTTTCGAGATTGGGCTGATGGCTCTTGTACCCCTCGTAACGGCTCGGCTGCTGGGATATTGTCGGGTGCGATTTTGGCGCTGGGGACTGGCGGGCTTTGGTTCGCTCCTTGCCTTTGCCGGGGGTTACTGGTTCGGTAGTCTTGGCCTAGCTAATTTGAGTGCTTGGTTAACGCGCAGCAATATCATCGCAAACTATCTGCATACAGTTCCGTTCGCCACGGCGGGAGCATGTTTTCTTGTGGTCTCTTGGCTTGGCGCTAGTGCAACACTCTGGCGATATCGGGAGAGGTTCTTGTTGGGTTTGGCAGTCGGCATCGTTCTGGCTACTGCAAATGGCATTTGGAACTTGTATGTGATTGGTGGAGACTCGGGGGCTACGTTCCATGATTTTTGGATCGTGCCGCCGTTCATTTGGAGCAGCGCGGTCTTGTTCATTGAACGCGCAGCGGGGCGTGCCGACCGTACGGCTTTTCTGGTTTGGCTCGGCTTAACTGCGGTAATGTTTATTCTCCCTTATTTCGTCATTCGCTTTCTCCGCTGACATCGGGCTATTGCCTCCATCAACCCGCGTTCTATCCATCCACCAGCGTCAACTTTAACGGCGGCAATCCTTGGAAAGAGATTGGGGCTTGGTCTGCGGGGGATATATTGACGGATGGGAATCTGACCACGCTCAACGATCTGCATGTCTGGCTTGGATTAAAAAACAGCGACGATCAAAGCGCACGTTTTGATGTGCGCGGAGAACTCTACAAGAACAGCGCACTGTTCGCGTCAGGCGAAACGACTGCATTCAAGGCATCACGCACAACGCGAGCAATGGGCAGTGGGAGCAAAAAGGAATCGCGGACTTGCTTACCGCGATTCGTTCAACATCATTTCATACACCGCGCGCCTCTCTCGCCCGCTCGCTTTTGCAATTCGTTTCACCGCCTCTGTGCGCGGCACACCTTTTTTCAATAACGCGCGCATCTCCTTTACAATTCGCGCATCATCCCACACCACATTTGTCGTCCGCCGTCCGTTGTCCGCCGTCGCCCCCGCAATCACCAACGTAAACTCCCCGCGCGGTTCATTCTTTTCAAAATGTTCGCGCACCTCCCCAATCGTCCCGCGCTGAAACTCTTCGAACTTTTTCGTCAATTCGCGCGCCACACAAATTTTTCGCGCCGCGCCAAAAATGTTTTCCAAATCCTTTAACGCGTCGCGCAAACGATGCGGCGTTTCAAACGCCACAATCGTATCGCGTTCATTCACCAACTCGCGCAAAAATTTTCTGCGCGCTTGCGGTTCACGCGGCAAGAACCCAACGTAATAAAACGCGTTGGCAGAAATCCCTGACGCGACCAAAGCCGTCAACACTGCGCTCGCGCCCGGAATCGGCGAAACGCGATACCCGCGCGCAATCGCCTCGCGGACGAGTTCGTATCCCGGGTCATTGATGCCCGGCGTCCCCGCCTCTGAAATCACCGCGACATCATTTTCTTGTAACGCGTCGAGAATGTGATTGATTTTGTTTTGCTTGCTGTGTTCAAAAAAACTTGTAACGGGAGTGTGAATGTCGAAATAATTCAACAGCTGTTTCGCCGTGCGCGTATCTTCCGCCGCAATCAAAGCGACACCGCGCAGCGTGTCGAGCGCGCGCGGTGAAATGTCTTGCAAATTGCCGATGGGTGTGGCGACGAGATAGAGAATATGCACAAGATTGGAGACTAGAGATTGGAGATTAGAAACCAGTCTCCAGTCTCCAATCTCCATCCTTTACAATCCGTAGAGTTCCGAATATTTTTTCTTGAGATATGAAATATACGAACGCGTTTGCAAGGGTTCGCCCGTGACGCGCAGGGCGATTTCATTGAGCGTGTACTTGCGGCCGTGTTGATAAATGTTTGCGGTGAGCCATTCGCGCAGCGGAGTGAATTCGCCGCGCGCGAATTGTTCATCCAAATCGCCCAACTGCGCGCGCGCGTGGTCGAATAATTGCGCGGAAAGAATTGTGCCGAGCGAGTACGTCGGAAAATAACCGTACAAGCCCATTGACCAATGCACGTCTTGCAGCGCGCCTTGCGCGACATCGGGCGGCGTAATGCCGAGATACGACGACATCGCTTCATCCCACCATGCCGGCAGTTCCGAAACCTTGAGTTTGTTTTCGAGCAAGAGATTCTCCGCTTCAAAGCGCAGCATCACATGCAGCGAATAGGTCACTTCGTCGGCTTCCACGCGGATCAAGGACGGCTGCACCTTGTTCACCGCGCGATACATTTTTTCCGCGTCCAAATCCGCCGCGTTTTTGCGAAACGTTTTTTTGAATTCGGGAAAAAAATATTGCCAGAACGCGCGCGAACGCCCGACGAGATTTTCCCACAGGCGCGATTGCGATTCGTGAACGCTCAATGAAGTTCCGCCCGCGAGCGCAGTGCGCTCAAAACGGTCAGGCGAACCCTGCTCATACAAGGCGTGGCCGCCTTCGTGCAGCGCGCCGAAAAGGCATGAATTGAAAAAATCCGGCAGCGCGCGATTGGTCACGCGCACATCGTGATTGGAAAAGGTTGTGCAAAACGGATGCGGCACGTGGTCCATGCGCCCGCGCGCAAAATCGTAACCGATCGCGCGCAGCGCCTTGTGCGCCAAAGTCCATTGTCGCTCCACGTCGTACGCGCGATATATCGCCGCGTCGTCCACGCGGTCTGCGCGCGCGGAGAGCGCCTGCGTCAACGGCACGAGTTCATGCCGCACTGCGTCAAAAATCGCGGTCACTTGCGCGGTCGTCATGTCTGGCTCGTAATCATCGAGCAGCGCGTCATAGCGCCGCGCGGTGTAGCCCATATATTCGGTTTGGCGCTGTTTCAATTCCAACATGCGCGCGAGATGCGGTTCGAACGCTTGCCAATCATTCGCCGCGCGCGCCTGCGCCCACGCCGTCGTTGCCAGTCCGCTCGCGACGGCGAGTTCGGCGACAAACGCGGATGGCAAGCGAACGGCTTTGACGTAATCGCGTTTCAATACGCGCAGCGTTGAAACCGTATCGTCGTCATAGGGCAGATCGCGCGTCGCTTTGGTCAACTCGTCAATTAGTTGGCCGACGCGTTCCGTTGTGAATTTTTCATGCGCCAAACGCGACAAGGTCGCAAGCTGCTGCGCGCGCGCGGCAGCGCCGCCGGCTGGCATGTACGCCTGTTGGTCCCAGCCGAGAACCGCTTCCGCTCTGGCAAGGTCGTTTGTTTCCGCGATCAGAGTATAGAGTTCGTCGAGTTTTTCCTTCATCTCAAGAGATTCCGTTTCGTGAAAATTCTTGTTGTCGTTTCGCTTCGTATAATAACACGCTTGCGGCGCACGCGAGATTCAGCGAGTCCACCTGCCCGGACATTGGAATACGCGTCGTGTCGCCCGCGCGCAGCAAATGTTCTGGCAACCCTTCGCCTTCGTTTCCAAATACGAGCGCTAACGGCGGACGTAAATCCGCGCGCCAAAAGATTTGCGGCGCCGCGTCCAAAGTCGTCACCAGACGCAAATGCGCTGCTTGCGCCCACGTCAAAAATTCTTGGACGCCTGATACGCGCGCGTGCGGCACGGTAAAAAGCGCGCCGCGGCTCGCTTTGACGGCGGTTGGCGCATAAGGGTCGGTCGTCGCGCCAATGAGAATGACGCCGCGCGCGGCAATCGCGTCCGCCGTCCGCAAAATCGCGCCGAGATTGCCGGGATTGCTCACCTGATACAATACCACAAATATCGCGGACGCGTCGAACGTCAAGGTTGACAGCGCGCGCGGCGTCATTTGTACGATAGCGGCGAGACCCGTCGGATGTTCGCGTTCCGCAAAGGTTTCGAATGCCGCGCGCCTAATGCGCGCAATGCGCGCGCCCGCGCGTTCTTGCGTTTGTAAAAACGCGCGGGCTATATCGCTTGTGAGCAATTCAGGCGCGACGAGCAGCGTTTTGATGCGCGCGCCATTTTGCGCCGCATGGAGGACGGGTTGAATGCCTTCGACCAAAAATTCGCCGCGCGCGTCGCGTTCTTTTTTTTGCGATAGCGCGCGCGCGTTTTTGACGAGCGGATTGGAAACGCTGGTGATAAGAGATTCACTCACAACTGCCGCCGCAAAATTATTCTTCAATCCAGTTGGCGTCGCGTTCTCCGAATAGCAACGCGCTATCATAATATTCTTTATAGCCGAGCGCGTCCAATTTTTGTTTAAAATGTTCGAGCCGTTCTCTGTGGTCCGCCTCCCAAATCTCCAGCAGCGCGCCGGGCGTTGTGAGGGTATAGCCAACGAAAGGCGTCACCTCAACCGCCTGCGCGGCGCGACGAATCCGCGCGGCAAAACTCGCCTGCGCTTCTTCGGAAAGAGCGTTCCAAGTCGGCTTGAAGTGAGTAATCATTACAAGCGCGTAACGTTTCATTGTGGAATAAAAACTACAGAATAAAGTTAACTCTTGCTTTTCTATTTGGGCGCATAGATGGGATGTTTGTGTTGTCCAACCAAGACGGCGAGCATGCCGCCGCGCTGCGCCACATTCACCACTTGCTTTTGCGACGCGCGTCCGAGAATGGCGAGGCCATATTTGGTTGGCGCAAAACCGTATACCACATAAAAGGGCGCTACGGTAACGTCGCCGGTTTCCACAAGCGTCGGAAACTCATATACGGCAATGCGCGCAAGCCGCTGCACGACCCAGTTGCTCGGCTCTGCCACCGCGCGCGCGATGGCGGCTTCCCAATCATTTTGGGCGATCGAAGGGCCAATCAATACATCATCGCCGCCGTACGCGCGATTGGGTTTAATGACCAAGATTTCACGATTCGCGCGCGTAAATTCCAACAGTTCAACCAATTCGCCGATCGGGTCGGTGGTGCGTGTCTCGCGCAAAACGCGCGTCCATAAAACATGTCGGCGAAACACATTGCGTTCGTCCATTGTAAAGTACGCGGCGAAACGCGCGTCGGTGAGAATTTCAAAACAGGATTTATGGTCAAAATCGCCCGCCATCGAACTGACCATTTGATTTTGGCGCAAGAGTTGTTTCATCGGGCGCACGTTCATGCCCTCGGCTTCCATCTCTGCCAATTCGCGCGTTTCATAATCGCGATACGCCACATCAATCAAATGATTTTCATAATACACTTCGCCGTTGCGGAGATACAATTCTTCAGGGTCGGCGTGATACACTTCAAAACCGCGCGCGCGATAATAACGCAGCAGCGACTCTTGTTCGTTTGGACCATCGTCGGAATATTTTGGGTCTACAAAGCAGACGGCGCGTCCTTGGCGTCCGATGATTTCGGCATGATCGAGCATCTCTTGAATAAAAAGCTCGCGTAAATCGCCCGCGGTTTTTAATTCCAAATCCGGCGCGACCGATTCCATAATCGGCACGACATTTTCAACCACAATTTCTTCGGCGGTAGGAATCAAATGAATGCCGCCCGCGCCGACGAGATTCGCCTCGATGAATGCCAGCGAATCTTTGGAAAACGCGCCGGACAAATCCGCCACCGCGTCGAGTCGTCCGAATACGGTATGAAATTGATTGTGACTCGCGCCCCATGTATCCCACAACCATTTCGCTTCGCCATCTTCTAGCGGCACTATTTCGCGCACTTGGAAATCTTTGAGATACAATTCGGGCATGCGCTTGAGCGCGCCGAGCAGCGTTTGCGAAACATAATGAAAATAATTTAGTTGTTCCGCGAACATCGCGAGCGGACGCATGATTACGTTAATGCCTTCGGTCTTGCCGTCACGATAATAGACCAGCTCTTTACGCAGCGCCTCCGCGCGCATGTGTTGGTAAAGTTGGCGGACGGTCTCGGGCGGCAGCGAGGCGAAAATTTGGCGCAAGTACAAATCGAGCGAGACGCCGCGCAAACCATGTTCGTCGGGGCTAAAAGGCGAAGTGAGGACCGAGCTCATAATGGCAAGAGTGTAAAACGGAATGGGCGCGCGCGTCAATGGGGGGGGCAGAAGATGTGCGTCACAAAATTGGGCAATGGCGCAATAACAAACGACAAGGGCAAATTGATGGATGGCACAGATCGGTCACAAGTAATCTGTGTCATCTGTGAAATCTTTTCCCAAAAATTCTACTTGGCGGGTTTGCTGCCCGCAATCCTCTTTAACACCTCATACGCCCGTTTCGGCGAAAAATCCGCGCGCAAAATTCCAAAATGCCCTGCGGGGTCGTCACCCGTATCGCGGTCTTGCAGTTGATACCAAAAAATCGTCGGCGTCAAATCCCACAATTTTGTGTACACCAATTCAAGCCAATTCGCCGCATCCTCTTCCGATTGCGGCGGCGCGGTTGCCCACCATGGAATATCCGTCGGCGCGCCAATTTCCGTGAGCCATAACGGAATATTTTCGTCGCCGTGCTTGTTCATCAATTCGCGCGTCGCGGAAATTTTCGCGCGCAAAGTTTCGATGCCGCTGTTCGGCAGCATAAAAGGATGAATCGCCATCACGTCGAAATAGCCGCGCGCCCCCGCCGCGTACGTCGTTTGCAAAAAATCGCTTGTGAGTTGCGCGTCGTCATTGCCGTCAATCCCGTTGCCGTTCAAACCCGCGAACACTATTATCGCGTTCGGATCCGCGTATTTCGCGGCGAGATACGCTTCTTGCAATAACGAAACATAGCGCGCGGGATTCGGCTGCGGCTTCCAAAAATCTTGCGTGTTTGGTTCATTCCAAATCTGCCACACGCGCGCTTCCTTTTTGAAATGATTGACGACCGCGTAGGTGTAACGCGCGAAATCGTAATCGTTCAGCGGTTCAGAGTACAAACGCACGCGCCAATCTTGCGAGTCCTGCGCCGAGGACGCCCACCAACTCGAATACGCGAGGACGCCCAAAATTTCTAAATCATGCGCGCGCGCGATTTTTACAACGTTATCGTAATCCTCGAATTTCCATTCGTCGCGCGTCGGATTCAACATATCCCAGTTGAAATTCATTCGCGCAACTTGGACGCCCGCGTCTTGCATGAGCTGCGCCGCGCGTTCGACATCTTGCCAAGTCGGATAATATGGCGCGTGGCGGCGTTCGAGATATGCGTTCATGCCATATTTCCAATTTGGCATTGCAGGCGGCGCGAACGCGACAATGCGACGCGTGACGCGAATAACTTGGTCCTGCGCGTCGGTTACAACGAGCGCGGCATTGTACGCCGCGGCTTGAGTGAATACATGCGGGGGGGGGGATTTTTCAGCGCTGTCCGTTTTGTTATCGCCGTCAAAATCCCACGCGTAGGTGTATGGCGGCGCGCCGCCTGTCACGGCTGCCGAAAATACGACAGTGAACGGCGCGCGTCCTGAAACTTTTTTATACGATTGCTCGGCATCGGGGAAAATGGTCGCGGTCAGCGCGGGGAGCGGCGTCGGCGGGATTCTGGTCGGCGTAGAAAGCGCGGTCGGCGCGGGCGCCGGTGCGGGCGTTGGAACCAACGCGGCGCACGCGGAAAGCAAGATACCAGCGATGAGAACGAGCCAACGCACGCGCTATAACTCTCCGCGCGCTTCACGCGCCAGCTGTTCGAAAAAGGCGCGCATGAACGCGTCGCGTTCCTTGGCGATTTTTTTTGCCGTCAGCGTAAAAAAGCGCTCGCGCAAATGTTTTAATTTGACATGATACTCGTCAACCGGCGTGTGCGCCGCATTGTGTTGATGGCGCGTTGCCGTTTTATTTTCTTTTGGCTCGCTGTACAATTTTTGATTCATCAGTCCGCAAATCGCATAGGCGCGCGCGACGCCAATCGCGCCGATGGAATCCAGTTTGTCCGCGTCAAACAAAATTTTCGCTTCCAACGATTGCGGCTGCGTCGTGCCGCGAAACCGATGCGAACGAATCGCTTCCGCCACGCGTTCGCCAAACGCTTCCGTCGCGCCATTTTTCAGCACAAGTTCTTTCGCGTCGCGCGCCGCTACGTCCGCGTGATCAAGCGAGGCGTCAACGTGGTCTTCGGCGTGCCGCGCGATGTCATGCAATAACGCCGCCGCGCGGACAATTTCCACCGCCGCGCCTTCGCGCTGCGCCAAATATTTCGCCATATGCGTAACGCGTAAAATATGTTCAAAATCGTGCGCGCTATCCGCGTCCGCATACAGCGCGCGCGCCTGCGCCAGAGTTATATAGGTTCGAGTCATACGAGCGATTATAACATTGAGCGCGTTTGTCTTTGCCTTTTGCGTTGTGCCTTTCATCACCTGTGCTATAATTTTGCTATGCAAAGCAATCAGACCCGCGTGGTCACACGCGCGCAAATCAGCGTGCGCGGCATCGTGCAAGGCGTCAATTTTCGTTGGTTCGCGCAGCGCCGCGCGGATGGATTGCATTTGATGGGTTATGTGCGCAATATGCCGGACGGCAGCGTTTTCGTCGTGGCGGAAGGTTCGCGCGACGAGCTGGACGCGTTGATTGAAGCATTGCGCATCGGACCATCCGCTGCCGTCGTCGAGAATGTGCAGGTGGAATGGCACGCGCCGTCCGGGGAGTTCGACCGCTTTGAAGTTAGATCTTGAATCGCGTGCGCTGCCGCAGCGCGTCCGCGTAGCGCAGCCGCAAACGCTAGTCTGGCAAGGCAAACCCGAACGCGCGGCGTGGCTCGTTCTATTCGGCGCGTTCTTTGCCTGCGTCGCGCTCAGCGCGCTCGTGCCGGCGCTCGGTTATCAATTTATCCGTTTTTCCAGCGACGCGCAAACCGCTTCGCTGCAGGCGATTGGCATAACCAAAGAGGGCGATACGCCTGTGCGCGTGAACGCGCCCAATGTGACGCTGCCGATTGCGGTCAAAGACCCCGCGCCCGTCTCTGAAAATTACACCATCGTCACCGACAAGTCCGATTCTTCGCGCGGCTTGCTCACCTTTTTCGATTCCAGCATTGCCACTGTTTCACCCAATACACAGTTGACGCTGCGCGAAATGCGCCGCCCGCGCTTTGGTTGGAGCGACCAACCGAATATAGTTACGGTCGAACAAATTGGCGGCGCGGTGCGCTATGCCATTGCGCCGATATGGAAACATGAAGGCAATCCCGACGGACGCGCTTTGCAATTTCTGGTGCGTACGCCGAATTTCGATGTCTGGCTCAATCCCGGCGGCAGTTATGCCGTGAACGTGAGCGACGGCAGCTCGGAAATCGCGGTGCGCGAAGGCAGCGCGCTGGTGCAGTCGCGCGATGGCAGTCGGCAAATGCTCGTCGGACTGGGACAGCGCATTGTGGCGCAAGATAACCAGCCGCTCGGCGACCTTTTGCCCGCCGCCAAAGACTTGTTAGCGAACGGCGATTTTGCGCAAACCATCACCTGCGACCCAAATGAAATCGGTCCTTGGAAATGTTACAGCGACCAGGGCGGCGATGGCGGAAATGTCAACGGCTCGATCGGCATTGTCCACGCCGGCGATCGGCGCGCAGTGCAAATTAAACGCGTCGGTTCAAATCAAAACAGCGCCATCACCGGCATTCGTCAAGAAATCAATCGCGATGTTTCTGATTTTCGCACACTCAATCTTTCGGCGGATGTGCGCGTAGACCAACACAATCTTTCCGGCGGCGGTTATCAAAGCACCGAGTACCCGCTCATTTTGCATTTGACGTACAAAGATGTGAACGGCGACCAACACGAATATTTTCACGGCTTTTACGTTCAGAACGACACCAATAATCCGCATGAAAACGCGGACCGCATCCCGCGCGCGCAATGGATTCCGTTTGATTCCAGCAATCTGCTCGCCAGTCTGCCGTTCAAACCGTTCCGCATCGTTTCGGCGGAAATTTACGCGTCGGGCTGGGATTATGAAAGTTATCTCTCCAACATCCGCCTGACAGCGGAATAAAAAAATTCGCAGGACAGCGCGTATGAACCGATTGCAAGCGTTGGATACACAAGACGCGATTCCCGCGCTTTATCAAGCTACGCCCATCGGGCGTCTGATTGAATATCACAATCTGGATCGTCCGTCCGAAACGTACGCGCAAGCGCAGCTCTTGATTGGCATGTGCATGGACAATCGCAAATATTTGCGCATCCCCGAAAATTTCGCGTATATCATTCGCGCGGGCGGCGCCAATTTGCGTTATAGCGAATTCAAAGTTTCGTACGCGATTGCGGTGGGCGGCGTGCGCGCGCTTGCGCTCATCGGACACACTCAATGCGGCATGGTCAATTTGATTTCGCGCCAAGAGCAGTTTGTGCAGGGCTTGGTGGACGTGGGCTGGGAGCGCGACTGGGCGGAACAGCATTTCCAATATTTCGCGCCAATGTTTGAAATCGGCAATGAAATTGATTTTATCTTGAGCGAAACGAAACGTTTGCGCTGGCGTTATCCAAAATGTCTAGTCGCGCCGCTCTTGTATCGCGTCGAGGACAATCGCCTCTATGGGATTCGAGAAACATAAATCGCGCCAACAACGTTGACGCTGAAATAAAAAACCGCGCCCGAGGCGCGGTTTTTTATTTCGCTACTACGCGTCGAATTTCTTCTAACGCGCGCGTATTTTCCAACGCGCTCGTGTCGCCGGGATCATTGCCCAAATACACCGCGCGCGCGATGCGACGCATAATCTTGGCGTTGCGCGTGCGCGGCAAATCGCTCACGAAATAAATCGCTTTGGGCGCGAGCGCTTTGCCTAATTCCTCAATCAACAATTCACGCAATTCTTTTCGCAAAATTTCTACATCGGCGTGATTCGGCTTGAGCATCACAAAACAGACGAGCGCTTCGCCTTTGAGCTCGTCAGGCACGCCAATCGCCGCGCTCTCTTGCACCGCTGCATGCTTTGCCAAAGCTGATTCCACTTCGGCGGGCCCAAGACGCTTGCCCGCGATTTTGATGACATCGTCGCTGCGTCCAAGAATGTACCATAACCCGTCGTCGTCAATGGCGCAAAAATCGCCATGCACCCACACATTCGGAAAACGCGACCAATACGCGTCGAGATAGCGTTGCGGGTTTTGCCAAAAACCGCGCGTCATCCCTATCCACGGTTGGCGAATCACGAGCTCGCCGACGCGCCCGCGCACGGAATTTCCGTTTTCGTCCACCACATCCGCGTCCATGCCCGGTAACGGTCCCGCAAAGGATCCCGGTTTCTGCGGCGTGAGAAAATTCCCCATCAAAATACCGCCCGATATTTCGGTGCCGCCCGAATAATTGATAATCGGCAATTCCCCCCCCCCCACAGTGTCGAATAACCATAACCACGAGGTGGGATTCCACGGTTCGCCCGTTGACCCAAAGGCGCGCAAACTCGCTAACGAATATTTTTTCACTGGCTCGGCGCCATATTTCATCAACGCGCGCGCGAACGTGGGCGAGAGTCCGAACAGCGAAATATGGTGTCGTTCGACCATCGCCCAGACGCGATTGGGCGCGGGATAATCGGGCGCGCCATCATAGATAAACATCGTCGCGCCGAGCAGCAGCGCGCCATACGTTTGCCATGGCCCCATCATCCAGCCCATGTCCGTCATCCAAAATAATGTATCGGTCGGTTTCACATCCAAACCGTGATACAAATCTTGCGCGGCTTTGATTGGAAAACCGCAATGAGTGTGCACCGCGCCTTTCGGTTTGCCCGTTGTGCCGCTTGTGTAAATGAGCATCAACAAATCTTCGGCGTTCGTTCGCGCTGTCGCGCGCGTTGTCTCCAAATTCGTTTCCGACGCCAGCCCCGCCTGATTGCCCAGCGTAACAAGTTCGTCCCACCAATAATCGCGCCCGCGCCGCATCTCAATTCGATTTTGCGCGCGCGGCAAAACAATCAGATGCTCAAGCGTCGGACAGTGCGCGGCGATTTCATCCGCCGTATGCTTGAGCGGCACAACCTGACCGCGGCGAAATACGCCGTCGGCGGTGAACAGCGCGCGCGCGCCCGCGTCGTTTAAACGCGTCGCCGCCGCGCCCGCGCCGTATCCGCTGAACAATGGCAAAAACACCGCGCCGATTTTGGCAATCGCCAACGTCGCAATCACGATTTCGGGCGTCATGGGCATAAAGACGCCAATCGCGTCGCCCTTGCCCAAACCCAGCGCGCGCAAACCGTTTGCGATTTTACAAACCTCGTCATGCAGTTGTTTGTACGTCAACGCGCGCGTCGCGCCTTCTTCGCCTTCCCACTTGACCGCGATTTGCCGCGCGCGCGGCGTCGCTTGATATTTATCGAGACAGTTATGAACGATATTCAATTTGCCGCCGACACACCATCGCGGAAATTGAATGCCGTCGCTCAAATCCACGATTTGCGTGTAGGGTTCGTAAAACTGAATGTCGAGTTCGCGCAGCATCAGGTCCCAAAACCACGCGATATCATGGACCGACGCGCGTTGAAATTCGTCGAGCGACTTGAAACCGAGCCGCGTGAATTGCCGATACAAATTGCTCTGTTCAATCTGCGCCCGCGTCGGACGCCACGCAATCTTGCCGCCAAATTCAAATTCGGACATATGCGTCCCCCAAATTCTAGACCAGTTTCCGATTTGATTTAGGGAACAGACCCTTGAGGTTTTCGAAAACTCCAAGGGTCTTTTACCCTAGACCAAACAAGAATTCGCTCTATAATCGAAATATAAAGAAATTGTAACAGGGAAAGCGGAAATTTCAAGCGCGCGCGCGGCATGGTCGCTCCCCCCCTTGACCCCGCGCGCGTTTTGTATACAATCCTCAACAGAACGGTATGCCAACCCTGACCGATACTCTCGCCAAATTATCCGCCGCGCCCGGCGTATCAGGACACGAAAACGCCGTGCGCGCGCTCCTCGTCCGCGAATTTCAAAAACTCGCCGACACGGTTGAAATTACGCCGCTCGGTTCCGTCATTGGCATCTTGCGCGCGCAAACCACGCGCGGGCCGCGCGCTGCTCGCCCAAAATCGTCCGCCGCGCCGCGTCTGCTCGTCGAAGCGCACATGGACCAAATCGGTTTAATTGTGACCGACATTCAGGACGGCTTTATTCGTTTTGAAGAGATTGGTTATTGGGACTCGCGTGTTCTGCCTTCGCAAAATGTTTTGGTGCATGGAAAAAAAACGCTGCCCGGCGTCATTGGCGCGCGTCCGCCGCATGTGCTTGCTGCCGCCGAACGCAAACGCCCGCTCGCGCTTGCCGAATTATTTATTGACCTCGGCTTGAGCGACGCGCGCGCGCGCGAACTTGTCAGCGTCGGCGATGTGATTACGCTCGACCGCGCGCTGTTGTCTTTGCAAAATGAAATGGTCGCGAGCCAAGCGCTCGACAACCGCGCGGGGCTCGCCGCGCTGCTTGAATTTTTGCGCCACATGCAGGATACGCCACGCGCGTGGGACATTTATGCGGTGGCGAACGTGAACGAAGAAGACAGCCCCCTGTATGTTGGCGCGCAAACCGCCGCGTACGCCATTCAACCGCACATCGCGATTTGTCTCGATGTGACGCACGCGCGTCAAGTTGGATTGTCTGACGATGCGCTGCCTGAAGCGGGACAGGGGCCCGGCATTGCGCGCGGCGCGAACGTTCATCCGTTCGTATTTGACAAGTTGCGCCAAGCCGCGCGCCGCCGCGCGCTGCCGCATCAAATCACAGTTTATGGCAGCGACACCGAAACGAATGCGTGGATAATGCAAGTCACTGGCGATGGCATCCCGACGGGTCTGGTCGAAATTCCGCTGCGTTATATGCACTCGGCGGTTGAAACCATCGCGCTGTCCGATATCGCGCGCGCGGCGGAACTGTTGCAAGAATTCGCCGCGCAGCTGAATGCCGACGACGCGCGCGCGCTGCGCGGCGAAACTTTTGTCCGCGCGCCCGCGCGCCGAGCGCGCGCAAAGCGCCGACGTTGAATCATGTTACTTGAAAAATTATCCAACGCGCGCGGCGTATCCGGCGACGAAGGCGCGGTGCGCGCGCTCATCACCGCGCATTTGCGAAAATACGTGGACGAATATCGCATAGACGCGCTCGGCAATGTGCTGGCGCTGAAACGCGCGTCACGCCGCGGCGCGTCACGCGTCCCGTTCAAACTTTTGATCGCCGCGCACATGGATGAAGTGGGCTTGCTCGTCACGCATATTGACCGCGACGGCGCGTTGCAATTTGAAAAAATCGGCGGCATTGACGATCGCGTTTTGCCCGCGCAAAGCGTGCTGGTCGGCAAACACGCGACGCCCGGCGTCATTGGCTTGAAGCCGCGCCATCTCACCACCGCGAGCGAACGCGCCCAAGTCGTTCCCGCCGACGCGCTGCGTATTGATATTGGCGCGACCTCGCGTGAGGACGCGCTCCGTGTCGTCGCGCCCGGCGCGTATGCTACCTTTGCGACGACGTTCCGCGCATTCGGCGATAACTGCGTGCGCGGCAAAGCGCTGGATGACCGCGCCGGGTGCGCGCTCTTGTGCGAACTCGCGCGCGAAAATTTTCCATTCGATTTGTATGCCGCGTTTACGACGCAAGAAGAAATTGGCTTGCGCGGCGCGCGCGTCGCGGGACACGCGCTGGCGCCGGATGCCGCGCTCGTTCTAGAAGCGACCATCTGCGACGACTCGCCCAAGTCGCGCGAACAATCGCCCACGACGCGACTCGGCGCGGGACCCGCATTGACGTTAGCAGACGGCGGCTTGCTCGCGCACAAAGCGTTGGCGCGGCTCTTGGCTGAAACCGCGCAGGAACATAAACTGCCGTTTCAATACAAACAACCGCTGGTCGGCGGCACGGATGCGGGCGCGCTGCATCGCGCGCGCGCCGGTGTGCCGAGCGCGGTGATTTCGATTCCCGCGCGCTATATCCATTCGCCCGCGGCGGTGATTTCACTCGACGATTTTGGGAATGCGTTGAAATTGGCGCGCGCCGCGCTGCCGCGCATACCGGATTTGGATTTTTGAGCCAATGTCACACGCTCCAAGGTCGCAGTCACCCAAAGGTTTAGCTATGACTCGTAAAGAAAATCAGGCCGCGCGTGCCCGCGCGCATTTTCCTGCCTTTGACCTGCCCGCACCGTCGCCCACGCACGCGGCTGATGCGCTCACGCCCTTTCATCAACTAATCAAACGTCTGTCAGAAACGTACGGCCCCTCTGGCAGCGAAGAGGCGGTGCGCGAGCTCGCGCGCGCGGAAATCAAAGGTTTGGCAGACCAAATCCGCGTGGACGCGTTCGGCAATCTAATTGCGCTGCGCAAGGGCGCAGGCAATCGCCGCAAAAAAATCATGGTGACCGCGCCGCTTGATGAGCCGGGCGTGATGGTCACATTTTTGGATGCGCGCGGTTTTGCGCGTTTTGGAATGTTGGGCGCGGTCAAACCGTTGACGCTACCCGGCGCGCGCTGTCAATTCGAGAATGGCGTGATTGGCGTCTTTGGGCGCGAGACGCGCGGCGCGGCGGACACTGAAAAGGATGCGGACGCGTTCTTTTTGGATGTGGGCGCGACATCGGCGCAAGACGCGCCAGTGCGGATAGGCGACGCCGCTTGCCTTGTCGGCGAATTTCGCGCGGCAGGAAATTTATTGTGCGGCAAAGCGTTGAGCGGACGCGCGCGCGGCGCGATATTGATTGAAACGCTGCGCCGTTTGAAACGCGCGACGCATGATGTGTATTGCGTATTCACCGTGCAATCGCAGGTGGGCGCGCGCGGCGCGGGCGCCGCCGCATTCGCGTTGCAGCCCGATTACGCATTCGTTTTGGATGCGACGCCCGCGCAAGATTTTCCCGGCGGCGATACAAATCTCGCGCTGGGCAAAGGTCCGGCGATTTTGGCGCAGGATGAAAAAATGATTGCGAGCGCGGCGGCGCGGCAAGTTTTATTGGAAGCGACGCGCCAGACGCAGACGCCCTACCAGATTCAAGCGCATGCGCGCGGCGGCGGCGAAGGCGCGCCGATTCAAGCCGCGCGCGAAGGGACTGTCACCGGCGCTTTGGGGTTGCCCGTGCGTTATTTACATACCCAATCGGAAATGGTGGACGCGCGTGATGTGGCGAATATTATTGAAATTCTGACTAGCGTGTTTGCCGCTAAAACGCTTTGAATTTGGTACTAAACTCCCATTGAATTGGGCGCGTCGCGCGTGTACAATGGGCGCAAGCACGGCACTTTAAATTACACTCTGTTAACGGCAAACACGGCGAAAGGCGTGGACGCAAAACTACGGGACCTAAAATTCTTGCTTGACCGCAAGAGTCATGGTAGCCCGGTTTCCAAAGAGTAGGTCGAATCGGTAAGGTTTGACGCGCGGCTTGGCTTGACATCGCATCCGCTTCTTTGGCTAGAGGCGGATGTTTTTTTATACGAAAGCAAATGGGTCTGCTTTTCCCCCCAAAGCAGCCCATCGCCGATTATTGCGCGGCCGGGCGCAATAATCGGCTGCTTTATTTTTAACCGTCGTCACACACATCGAACGCTCCCGTTCGTGCCATCCACTTCAATTTCTTGGCCGTCGCGCAGGACGCGCGAAATCCCCGCCACGATCACCGCAGGTAATTGATACTCGCGCGCGACTACCGCGCTGTGCGACAAGATTCCGCCGCGCTCTATAATCAAGCCGCCCAGTCGCGCAAACACAGGAGTCCACGCGGGATCGGTCGAAGGCGTCACCAAGATTTCGCCCGCGCCGACGCGCCCCAACGCGCGTGGGTCGTGAACGATGCGCGCTATGCCGCGCGCAATGCCGGGACTCACGCCGCGCCCGCGCCATACATTCGTTTCGCTTGTCGCTATTTTATTTTCTGTCAGCGGCGTGTCGTCGCGCAAGAAATGCGGCGTTGCCGCCGCGCCGCGTTCGGCGAATTCTCGGCGATACGTCGCCCATTCATTTTGCCGCGCCGCGATACGCGCGCGCAAAAAAGACGCGTCCAAATCGCCGCGCGCGCATTGCGCAAGCTCTTGGCGCGTCGCGTAAAAAATTTCAGCGGGCGCGGCGAGAATATTTTGCGCGGTATATTGCGCGCCGATTTTTAAATACGCGCGGCGCGTGAGCGCGAGCGATTTTTGCCAATAGTAGCGTTGGTCTTCGCGCAGCTGTGTATAATGGCGCGCTAACCCGATGACGGGGCGCCAAAGCAGACGCTGCCACCAGCGCAATTTGCGCCATGCCGTCTGGAATGCCGCAGGTAAATTTTCGCGTGACGAACGCGCGGACGCGGCAGCGTCGCCCAAAAGCGGCAGCAGTTGAGTGGGGTCCTCGCGAAAGGTTGGCTGCGCGAGGTCAAGCGAAAACGCGCGATGACCGTGCGCTATTAAAAAAGCGTCGAGCGCGCGCGCGGTTTCTTGTTCCGCGTCCGAGAGCGCGTCGCCGCGTTGGATGCGCGCTAACAAGCTCGCGTTCAGTGGCGCGGGCATTCGCGCGAGCGCGGCGAGCTGCGCGTTGACGATACGTGTTTTATTCGGCGTATCGCTGATGAGCGGCGACGCGAGCTCGCCCGCCCACCGCGCGAGCAGCTTGTGCAGCACATCCGCGTAGGTCAGCGACCAGCGATGAATGGATAGCAGCTGTGTGTCGAGATCGTACAGCGCGACACTGATTCGCCAAAGGTCCAGCGCGTTCGTTGCCGCGTCAAGGCGCGCGCCAAGCCGTTGTATTTGCGTTTCGTGCCAAGGCACAAAGGTTTGCCATTTGCGATAATTCAATGGCGAGGTGTTGAGAAGGTCGCGCAGCGTGTGGCGCAGCAACGACCATAGGAAATGCGGCAGCCAACGCCAGGTTGGATACGGCGCGCGTTTTCGGAAATTTATGTCGCCGTTCGGAAAATAACGCGCCGCGTCGGCAGGCACCAGCGCGTCGGGAAACGGTTTGTATAGAATCTGAAAAATTTCGACGTTCACATACGGCAGCGCGCTCCACAGGCGCGTCGTCGGAATTTTTTCCGCGTCGGGATAGCCCACATAGCGCAGCGGATCGCGCAGCGCGAGCTCTTGAAACAGCGCGCCGACGTGCGACCAACCGAGCGGTGAAACAGGTTCGGTAAAGCGTTCGTTGAGGAATGCCGCAGTCCAGAGAATTTCGCGCGCGGTTTGCATTGGCTATATTATACGCGCGCGCGAAAATCGGGTTCAATTCACTTTCGGCGCGAATTGGATTCGCGCGCGAACTGATCTAGTGATTACCCGGATTTTTAGACCCCAAGGGTTTTCGAAAACCCTTGGGGTCTGCAAGTCTGCTGCGTTTTCGAAATATGGGTAATCACCAGGAACTGATGGTTTGCGCGCGAATCCAATTCGGTTATAATGTCCGCAGTTTCAATTTAACAATTTATCCTACAACATACGGCGAAGTCGGGTGAAATCCCCGCGCTGTCCCGCAACTGTAAAACGAACAAGCGCGCGCTAGCGTTTTAGCGCGATGAAACGATTATGCTTGTTTCAAGCCAGGTCGCCCGTATGTTGCTGCGAATAATTTTACGGGTCCATTATTCGTAGATATCCTGTGGCGATGATTCACATCGCCAATATTCCTTCGCGAGAAAGGGGGCAGGCATCTGAAGCATGCGTGCGTGAACGCACGCTTGTATCGTGTGTAATTATCCTCTTGTCGTACAAGGCAAGAGGTTTTTTGTTGTACATCGAATTTAATTTTTTCTATCAGAGAATTGCCCATGCGTCGTTGGCTTTTCACAGTCAATGAAAATGGGCAGTTGATACGACAAATTTCAAATTTGTCATATATTTCCAGGGAGCCGAAATGCGAATCCGAAAAATTCTTGTGCAGCTGAGTCTCGGCGCGCTGTTGAGCGCTAGCTTGATTGCCGCGTGCAGTCCCGCCGCGACACCTATTCCGAATATTCAACCGACTATCGCGCCAACTACCGCGCCAATCGTCGCGCCGACCACTGCGCCGACTGTCGCGCCGCCAACGTCCGCTGCGTCAGAAATCACCGTGACCGACAGCGCGGGGCGTTCATTGACCTTGACTGCAATCCCCGCGCGCATTATTTCGCTTGCGCCCAGCACGACCGAAATCGTTTGCGCGGTCGGCGCGTGCGATAAACTTGTCGGCGCGGACCAATTTTCTGATTATCCCGCCCAAGTCAAAGCGGTGCCGAAACTGAGCGATGGGTTCAACCCGAATTATGAACAAATCGTCGCAGCCAAACCCGACCTCGTTCTCGTCGCAGGGATTACGTCGCCGGATGTTATTAAAAAGTTGGATGAGCTAAAACTGTCGCTGTTGGTGGTTGGCGCTGAAAAATCAACTTTCGACACCATCGCCAGTGAAATCAAAATGGTTGGCGTCGCCGTCGGCAATGCTGAGCAGGCGGACGCGGTGGTCACGGCAATGTGGGCGAAAATCGCCAAAGTGGAACAAAAAGTCGCGCAGGCAAAAACGCAACCGCGCGTATTTTGGGAACTTGACGCGACGGATCCCGCGAAACCGTTCACGCCCGGACCGGGCAGTTTTGTGGATGAGCTTATCAAGCGCGCGGGCGGCATCAATATCGCCGCGGGCGCGACGTCGCCCTTCCCGCAGCTCAATGTCGAAGAAATTATCAAAGCGAATCCGCAGGTGATTATTCTTAGCGATGCCGCATACGGCATTGCGCCCGAATCGGTCGGCAAGCGCCCCGGCTGGAATGTAATCGAGGCGGTGAAATTGAATCAGGTGTTTCCGATTGATGACAATCTGGTGAGTCGCCCAGGCCCGCGCGTGGCAGATGGTTTGGAAGCCGCCGCAAAATTGATTCATCCCGAATTGTTTACGCAGTAGAGCGCGATCAATAATGTCGTATCGAGCGGCGCGGATTGTCTCGCCCGGCTCGATACGACATCTATAGAGGTTCAGAAAAGGTTTTGGTCTGTCAGACCCTTCGGGTTTCCGGAAACCCGAAGGGTCTTGGCATAGCTTTCCAAAACCAAACCTGAAGGTC